>CALBFP010000033.1 GCA_937894115.1 uncultured euryarchaeote | reverse complement strand
GATGCAGCAAGCAACAAGCTCATCTACGAGTCGACTGAGACCAGCGTTAACTGAATCGGCTAAACCGACGAATTCACGCTGTCGAAACCACACGAATTTACTTTGTGTGAATCCGCCCCCTTACGTGTTCAGGCGCGTAGGGGGGCCTTTTTTTTTTTAATTTCGACCGTCTTGGTGTTGATCCCACATGTGCAATGAAGAGCCACGAGCACTTTCCCAAAGGGCTCGTACCAGCTGAACATTCCCATCAAGAACGACTCCTAAACGGTTGATCAATGGAACTCGAATGTTGTAACGTACAGTAAACCAAGAAACGATTGCAACCCCCTCAGCAACAAACAAACTCAAATGCATTGTTGTAAGCGTAGCATTAGAGAAGTCAATTTCTGCAAATCCAATCGATGCCCAACGCGCCAACATTGCCACAAAAGCGCTCATGAGTAAAAGCGGTGTGAAAAGATGGATTGCCGCCTCTTGACGCAACGTGCTTGTAAATCGTCCATGCCTGCGGTTGAACCAATGTTTCCTCTGTCGAAGTAAATGACGTTGCAACCCCTGCGCGCGCCGAACCTTTTGACGAACATGCTCTTTTCGCTGAGAGGGAGCGTGGTCGATGAAATATGTTTCAGAATCTTGTATTGTCCTTAATCCATTGATACGAACATTGGTCGCAATCTGGGCATCATCGGCATTTGATTGAACGTTGAGCACCTCAACATCCAATGCTTCGCTTCTCCACATCATACAAGATCCTTCAAGGAAGGGAGTGCTATCAATTTTCGATTCGAGATTTCGAACTATCGAAAACAAAGCTCGATGTTCCGCTTCTTCTTTCCTCTGTCCAAGGCGCTTAGGAGAAGCGCCAACACAACCAATACTCGAATCGTTAAACCACTTCAGAAGATTAGAAACAGTGTTCGCTTCAAACATAGCATCAGCGTCGGTCATCAATACCAAATCGCTGTTGAGTGTACTGTTGATGTGTTCAAGGGCTTGCTTAACCGCTGCAGTTTTCCCTTTTCTTTCGTCCATTCGCAACAACTCGTAGGATGCAAACGCGTCTTTCCCCTTCCATTGTTCAATGATTGAGACAGAATTGTCGGTTGATGCTGAGTCAATGATAATGAGATTGGGTTTGAAAGCTAGACTTGTTTCACTCAGATTCTCCAATTTTTGCAGCAAAACACCCTCCTCGTTCCAAACGGGTAGAAGAATGGTCAACGTGCCTTGGAATTCCTGATCGGGACGGACAAGATCCCTATTTCTTGCTAAAAAAAGGTCAAGACTGTGCTTGAGATACGGCAGCGTTGCGAGTGCTGCAAACCCGATTTCATACAAAGCGGGAGAAAACAGCATGAACCCGTTCAGCGACGATTCCCTCTTCACTTCTCCGTAGGAATTCTTGCCTCGGAAGGGGATTTGTCCATAGATGTCAAGTGTGCACGTCCTTTCAGTTCAGTTATGCCGACGGTTGTGCATGTTGGACCTATTTCGAGCCCAGGTGGTATCCAAGCGGTCATTCGCACGCTTTCTTCCCAGCCACCGGATGGATGGAATCTCGAAACCGTAGAGAGTCATTCACTCGGTTCGTATTTCTCAAAACTGCAAGCATACAAGAACGCAAAGAAGCAAATAGAGAACATCATCAATCAAACAAAAGACGGAGTAATTGTGCATCTCCACGCAGCATCCGATTACTCGTTCTTGAGAAAATTACGCCTCGCTGAGCATGCCCATCGCCATGGAGGAAAAATCGTATTCCATATTCACAGCGGAAACATTCTCTCCTGGCTGGGGAAGAAAGGTCGCGCAAATAAAATGAAACGACGGCTCAATGATTGCAATGCAACAATCGTTTGTCTTTCCGAGCGTTGGAAGGAACTCATCACTCCATTTTTAGGTAAATGCATCGTTTCTCCAAACCCAATCGATCCGATTCATTGCATTGATGAAAAAGTTGAACGCAAGCCAAATCAACTCTTACTCTTAGGGAGAGATGATGATGTAAAAGGGCATGATTTTGCTTTTGAAATCATGCGGGAATTTGAGAAGAATGGCTCAACGTTTGAATTGCATTGTACTGGACGTAAGAGTGCTCCTGATAATCTTTCGAACGTCGTCGCACACGGCTGGGTTTCCATTGATGAGAAGGTTAAACTCCTTCAGGAGTCGTCATTGTTGCTCCTACCTTCCAAGTATGAAGGGCAACCGATGGTCGCCCTCGAAGCGCTTGCTTGTGGAACGCCCGTGCTTGCGTCAAAGTCACTTCATTCACTTCCCGATGTCATCTTTCGGCCGAATGAAGAGACGATTGAGT
>CALBFP010000032.1 GCA_937894115.1 uncultured euryarchaeote | reverse complement strand
ACCAAATTCTTGACCGTCACTCGGGGTTACCGACACGTGCCACTCATCACCACGAACAGTATGTGAATTTGAGAGTGTCAAAAGCCCATCATGTTGCGTTTGATGTATGCCGTTTCTACTCCAATGAATGGATGTCCCAGATTCGGTATCACCAGCATCAGGATCACTGAACGTGTAGGAGAGCACCAGACTGTCGGAAGTTGTTGCGTGGACAGGTGTGAGTTGCACGTCTGTAGCAACCGGAGGAGAATTGGTAACAACAACGGTCTCCGTAATTGTCAAACTGGTCGTTGTCCAAGCATCACCGCTGGTGCTTGCTCCGTTTGCAATCATCGCAGCGATACCAACCGATACGGAACCGCTCCCCGCTGAAGGTGCCGTCCAATCGAAAGCCCATGTGCGGCTTGCTTTGTTTGAATGAGTGATCGAATTACCGCTCACTTTTACCCCCGAATTACCACCTGTAGCAAGAGTCCCTTTGTTCACTTCGACGTTGAATCCTCCCTTGCTCCCTGAAACACTTCCTGAAGCGGATATTTGGATGGAATAAACCTGGCCAGGTGTATACGAAGTTGGGAAGTTTTCTGAAATCGTCACTGAAGTGACACTGGAATGGCAACCACAACCTCCAGATGAGTTGTGTTTACCGCTAGAGTATGCCTCAATTGCAGGTGAAAGCATAACCAAAGCGACAACCGCTGAGAGAAGGAGCGCCTTGACCTGCATAAAGAACCAAAAGAGTTACATTCGTTAAGAATGTTCGTTCTGACAAAGAAATGTTTTCTCAGTAATCAAAGAGAGTTGATTGATTCGTCGGAGGTTTCCTCTCATTGACGTCACTGTGTTCGGAAATGCGTTGCAAGAGTTTGTCTTCATTCCAGACAGTAACGCTGAGTTTCTCTGCTTTCGCAAGTTTTGAACCTGCATTTGCTCCGGCTACAAGTACCGACAAATTGCCTGAGACGCTCCCTACAACTTTCCCTCCTGCTGATTTAATCCGAGCCTGAATGTTTTTCCGCGATTCGGAAAGCGTGCCTGTCACGCAGAAGGTCATACCCTCAAACGGGCCGCCTCCAGCAATGCGAACATCCTTTTCAAGAGAAAGATGAGTTAGCAAGTCGAGAATTGCGTCTTTCCTATGGAGCATTCCGTCTCGCAGCTGCAATGCAACAATGTCACCAACACCATCAATGGAGGTTATTTCGCCCATTTCTGCATCATCGATGAGCGTCTTACCTATCCATTCGAACAACCGTTCTGGGGTTTGGAAATGATACGACATTGATGTTGCAAGTTCTGGGCCAATGCCTGGTATACCAAGTGCACTCAAGAATCTCGAGA
>CALBFP010000031.1 GCA_937894115.1 uncultured euryarchaeote | reverse complement strand
TCGAATTTGAAGAAAAGGAATCAAAATCTGCAATTTCAATTCTTTTTGATGTACTTTGGGATGACTGGGAAATGGAATGTCAAAAATACTCGGAATCGATTGATACAAGATCCGTGAAGTTGTTATTCAATGAATTCATTAAATCTGAATTCATAAACCACTTCGAAGATCATAAGTCTGGAAGGTTGTTTTTCTCATATCTTAATCTTCAAGAATACATCGAAATCAAACTTCAGACTGAATCATTTCCAACCTTTTTTCTTCGATTTCTTGTTGAAAAGAACATTATACAGAAACACAACAATCTGTTTGAATTCTCCCATCACTTGTTTTTGACTCAGACGTTGCTCGATGCGTTTGATGATGCACAAAAGAGAAAATATGAGGCCATTTTGCAGAATTATGCTGACCGCCGCCTGTTCGGTTGTGTGAATGCTTGGCAAAAGAGTGAGAGCAATGAAAAGAGTCTTGATCTTGAAATCGTCACGAAATTCTATCCCCGCGCAAGGTATCCGCAGGCCCCAGAACAGCGAGAAGAGCAAGAAGACAAACTCCTAAGGTTCTTTGCGGATGAAAGAAGGCGAGTACAACTGTTGAAAGGATTTGCTGGAACAGGAAAGTCTCGATATTGTCTAAAATTCATTGACCACCAATTCAAACACAGTGGAAATCTAGATTCGAAGGCCTGTTATGTGTCATTGAACGGAGATCTCGTAGAAGACGTGAAAGAAAGATGGAATGTTGCCGTCAGAAATAAGTCAAGTGAGCAAGGAGAGCTTCAATTAATTTCCAATTCTGAAGATGGAAATAAGCAAATTAATTTCAATACAGTACAGGGATTAATCCAGAAGTTTTTGCCAAACGAGACATTCGTGACGTATCAAGACTTCAAACGCCGTTATCTCCAATTCTCGTTACAAAAGAAGTACCGCTCAGGGAGCAGTAGACGCATGTCGTTAGACAAGGCATGGCTCATCATCCAAGATTGGCTTTATGATCCAGTGACCGGTGAGAAATTAAAGACAAACGAACGCCAACGCCCTCACGATGTTCGAGAGAGCGAATGGCGGATTGTTACTGATTTTGTCGATGATCCTGAAGAGAATTTCCAACCACTTTGCTATGGGGCGTTTCGTGCGAACAACATGATACTTGACAAGAAAATAAGACCTGCAGACGTTCAATTCGACGTTATAACGATTGATGAAGTACAAGATTTACCAGTTTCTGCGATTGCATTTTTGATAAATTTATTGAAAGATAGCGGGACTTACGACCTGAAAAAGCAGTTACTGCTCGCTGGAGATGAGTATCAATGCATCAATCACAGTGGTTTTACCTGGAATCAGGTCATAAAAAACCTTAACAAATTAGCAGCTAAGATGAAGATGGAAAAGGAAGGAATTTGGGAGCATATTTTCGAAAGAGCAGGTGAAGGGCCATCCGAATACCTCTATGTTGAGGGTTTGAAGTACACGTATCGAAATCCTCCAATGATTACTCGGTTCAATCAAGATGCATTCCGAACGTTGACATATTCTATCGACTATGATCAAATTGCTGTAAAATATTCTAAGTTTGACTCACTCCAACCAAGAAATCACACATACAAACGGTCGCAGATTGTTTTTGTTCATACGGAAAACATAGAGGACACGCTCGACTTGTTGAGTAGCCGACTCAACACGTCTGAACTACGTCCATGGCACAAAGCGCCTCAACTCCTTTATCCATATGAAATCGACAGCGACCAAATCACAAACATGAATCTACTCAACTTCATCAAGTATTCTGCTGAGGACGTCAAAGGTTTGGAGACCGGTGCGGTATGTATCATTCACCCGTATGAGGTGAACGAGCATTCATTACTCAGCGAGGGACAAAATAGAGATTTCAACGCAAGTAGATTCAAAGCCTGGTTAGGCCGAGGAACAATTGCAAAGAAGATGGCAAACAATCTTCGGTTTAGGATGAATGTTCTGTTAACACGAACGGAATCAAGAGTGTTTATCATTTGGCCAAAAGAACATAATTTCAAAGATTACGAAGAGGTAAAGAGCGTTGGATCAAACATTAAATTGGGTTTCCCGAAGAGTTTCTTGGATGACGATGATCGTGTAGAGATCCTACACAAAACACATGATGAATTGACCGACTATTCGTTTTTTACAGAATTGTATAAAGGGGAAGACCCTACTAAAATTTCCGCCTTTTTCTGGGAAAAGCAAGCGATGAGTGCGCTGATAAAAGGGGATGTCCCAGAAAATAAAACAAGATATTGGAAAATGTATCTTGAAAATGTAACCAATCCCGAAGATAGAAACAACCTCATCCACACAGCACGGCTTTTCACTGGCCAGACCGGGGATAAAAGGCTTGATTCGATGTTATCCCACCACTGGTCCAAGGCAGTCCAATTAGACCCGATTGATGATGTTGAAAAAATTAATCTCAAGTCTGAATTCTTCACCATCTTTGATTTGATTCAAGACTCAAAATCGTACACCGACGTTTGGTTGCCTCTTGTATATCAAGTTGAAAAACACATGAGTACACAACAAGGAACCTGGGACACACCGTATCTCAAAGATTACATGAAGAACTTGGCAAGATATGAAATGCTCCTCTCTGGATTGACACGGACAAAAATCAACCTTGGCCTTGGAGGACCGGTGAAAGAACCTGGTGAAATGAAAGTTGATTTTCAGCTCTATTCGGTTTGGATAGACCAGATCTACGCTCTCTTATTCGAAACTATTCTGAAAGATCGAGAATACATAACGGGGTTATTTGGTGAAAGAGGTCTTCTAGCTGTGGCAAACTCAATCTCATTTGCGGTACCAGTTTTTGAATCTGCTGAACAACTTGATGCCTTTGAACAATTTTTACTTGATTATCGAGCGTGGTTTGGGAATTTGCAACATTCTGGTAGAAAAGAAAACACACTTGAAATGGACTCAAGCATACACCTACACTTTTCCTCCAAAATCAACAGTCTAGAATTCTCCGAGGACGATTTGGGGAGGTATAAGATTCCGTTGCTAAGTCGACAATCACCCTCTCGGAAGGGTCTTGGCGTTGCGGTTGTAAAACTTGACAAATTTATCGAATCGTTTTTGATTTCAAATTACATCAACAATGGGAGGTCAGATATACAGATGTCGGGCAATATTGAGCAATCCGGTACAGATCTACGTAACCTTCGAACCCAACAAATATCCGATTATTCGGACTTCTGTAACATATATG
>CALBFP010000030.1 GCA_937894115.1 uncultured euryarchaeote | reverse complement strand
TTTTGGGAAAATAAGGAAGAGTAATTGCTCGATTCTGCCCTACAAGAGCAGCATCAGACCGATGCACATTTGGCATACGTTTTGACGAATTCGTGTTTAACACGCTTCCATGCTCGGATCTGGCTTTTGCGAATTGCTGTTGCTGTTGTAACTCTCAAAATCCAAATCCCATGCCACATCAGAATCAACAATTGATTCAGTTGAGGAAGAACCTTCTGTGTTCATTCCTTCGTAAAATGAGTTGTGTATGCGGACTTCAAAGGTGTAGCACCCGTCGCCGTTGTCGCTGTAATCCATCGCATCGAGACTGAGGTATTCCCCTCGTGCATCGTCGTTTGTATCTCCGGGCATAGCGAACCAACCGTTGATCGTAACTCCCGAATCGCCTTTACAAGAGATTCCGTCTGCACCGTTTACGTCAATCGTTGGGAATCCTTTTTCTGACGGATTAGAACAATCCGTGCTGTCGTAAACCACCGAACTGCCTTTCAAAATTCTTAGTTCGAGTGTGTAATCAGACTCGACCCAAATTCCTCCAGCGTTTGAGTGCCATCCCGCATCCTCGTGCACATGAGAACTTGGTAGAAGACCTGCCATCATTTCGACAAGAATTCCATCGACTTGCTTGTCGTTTTGATTATCATCTGTTGATTCTTGTTTGATAATGGGAGATATCCGAACGCCGGAATCTTTTACTTCCCGTGTCATAAATTCTGGGTTTATCTCCACACTTTGGGTGGTGCTTCCTGAGGATACCTCCAGCATGTATTCGACTTGAGTCGTTGTAACATCACAGCTTGAAACGCCGCATGACCAAGCGTTTCCAATAAAGATCTCCTCAATTGGGACATCAAATCGCGCTGCATCTGAAGAAAGCGTCTTACTGCCCGTCCACATCGTTTCACCGTTGGCTTTCACCACGGCATCAACCTCCGACGCAGAGCCAATCACACGAAATGTCAACTCATTCGAATCTTCCTTGATTTCCAAATCTGCGATTCCGAATGAACTCTCAGGCATAACCATCGAAATTCCGTAAGGGCCTGCGGCGAGGAGGACGGCGAGCACTGCCGCACCACCCATGCGCATGGGGTCAACACCGTCTTCTGACATGTTTTGTCCGGCATACAATGCACCGATTCCAACAATAAGTACGGTTATGACGACGATAAGTCCCCACGATCCA
>CALBFP010000029.1 GCA_937894115.1 uncultured euryarchaeote | reverse complement strand
GGGTTTAATGTCGTTAGATGATGATCCAATACTACGGTGAAGCAAACGATCCCTTCGGCTAATCTTCTCCTTCAACCAATCATCGATTTCTTTCTGTATGATTCGCAATTGTTGTTTAATCAATCCTATACTCTGTTTGTGTTCGAGTATGAGTTTTAAATCCCTTTCAACCTGTGAATCAATTTTTTTCAGATCTATGTTCTTCGTTTGGATTTCAACCTGAGTTGCAAGAGCATCGAACCGGGTTTTGAAATTTCGAGGCTTGATACCATTGAGGCCAGAGGTAATTATGTTCTGGTATCTCTGTGTTAGTTGGTCAAGTTCTTCTCGCTGTCCCTTTGTCCGTTCAGAAATTGAACCAATTCTTCGGATAAAGGTTGAACTTTCGTTCTGAAGTTCTTGGATACGCGCATCAAACAACTCTTTCATTTCAGTCAAAGAATGCTTTGACATGCACCAAACACCTTACTCTTCAATTCGAATTCTGATTTGGTTGTCATTGTCTTCCGAGATTTCGATATCGGGGTTATCCATTCCATGTTCCGTTAAGATTCGTTGAACTTCATTGGTAATATGTTCCTTTGTTCGTAGATTATGAACCTGTAAGAATTCTTTGGATTGTGCCTTTCGTAATCGCAAGGTTTCCAGTTTCTCTTTCTGCTCTGCTTGGATTGCATCCTGCTGTTCACGCTCACTTTGCAGAGCAAGAGATTTGTGTTCACTCATATCGATCGTGTTTTCGATTTCAAGTAGGCTTTCTGCGAGTAAATTTTGTGCCTCAGTGATGTTTTGCTGAAGTTCGTTTTGTTGGATTTGTTTATGATGCTCCTGTTGTTCTCGAATTTCATCACGTTGTTTTTCCAACGCCTCAATATGGAGTTGGATTAATTTTGATTCAGCATCCAATTTTGCTATTGATTGGTAAGTATCCTCCATTGCCTGATTGTGTGCGATCATGATTGGGTCTGAGCCCACAGAAATGCTCTCGATTTGTGACAAAAGGTTCTGATACGCTGACGAAATTTTTTCACCAATTTCTTTGCTCAAAACACCCTGGTCGTCATCCTGAAGTCGACCAATTATTGCTGAGCCACATCGTTCGAATGTGATCTCTGTTTTTTCAATCATCACGGAGAAGAGTTTGCCACCCTCTTTGACTCCATGGATAAGCTCTCCCTTTGCTCCCTCGGCAAGGTCACGAACCATGTTACTCGAAAGAGATGAGCCCTCGTTCAGGAAGGAGAACATTTCACCTCCAATTTCAGTGGAAACTTTTGTGCCCGCAATTGCAGATTCAACAGCCATGTTGAGGCTTGCACCCAAGAGATAACCGCAGAATGCAAGCGGTAAGAGAGGTGCATGTTCTTCACTCATTTCGATTCAACTCCTTCTGTTCTTCGATATTTTCTTCCTGCGAGTGAACTGATTGATGAGGTTTGGAGATATCGCCTTCGACAGGAATGAGGATGTTCTTGCCAGCGAGTTTTTTGGCCAATGCTGAGCACTCTTTTTGAGGATATCCATCGACGTGGACAGAAATTTTTCCTGTTTTCTTGTCAATGATGATGTCGACAGACTTCTTCGCCATGATTTAATTAGTCGTCTACACTATTTCATGATTCGCACGACAAGATGACGTG
>CALBFP010000028.1 GCA_937894115.1 uncultured euryarchaeote | reverse complement strand
CATTAGTGCTAAGAAACGAGGCCATGTCATTCAAACTATCCAAATCATGTTTTGCTGCCTTTAATTCCGATTCAAGCCGCTGAATTTCCTTGTCTTGCATAACCAATTCCGCTTTCAAACCATCCAATTTTTGATACATCTGTTTGGTTCTCTTTTCAGATTTATCGCCTCTGGATTTTGCCTTACCATTTGCGTCTTTTTTCTCAGACTTTTTATCTCCTGATTTATCAGATTGTGGTTGCTTTGATGCTTCTTTTTGAATTTCATCCATTGACTGTATGATTATTTTTCTCGAACTTAATGCACTTGAGACGGCGTACTCTAGACTTGCAATCTTTTCCAAGTGTTGTTTTTCAACCTCCCGGTGCTGCTTGACATCTGGTGTTGTTCTTTGTTCAGCTGGAACAACAAAGGCTTGAACGTTGACAGGAACCAGTAAATGCTTCTTCTTTTGAAATAATGAAGCCACATTCGAAATCGTGGTTGATTTGATGTTTTCAGATACAGTCTGACGAACAACTTGCGAGGCTCTCACAGTTGACTTTTCGTTTGCCCCCTTAGATGCAAGCATCTGTCCTTTAGAAGCAGTTTGCTTCTGATGCATACTGCTGATGGCTTTGGTATCCTTCACAGAAACATTGGAACCCTTAGCATTCTCTTTCTTGATAGCTCTTCTTCGACGACGAGTCATCACACATCACCTCCCGTGGATTCGTAGGATGCCTCCAACGCATCAATATCATCTGCGTCAGCAACAATGGATTCTTCATTCACACGCACTTTGACATTCCTCAATACAGAGCCAACATCGTTGGTTTCACTCGGATCGTATGCGTTGAAAGGTTTGGATTCCAAAGTATCATACTCAAAGTCTTGTTGATATGGATATTCCATTAGCTGGGTCGCAAGAAACGCCCCGTGTTGTGGTATGATTCCGTGTGACGTGAAATACTGCTTAGCCTGGTCGAAATCATTTATACGAAGCACTGAACTATCCCCTGTACCTTTTCGGACACCAACATTGATTCTCGGTGCACTCATCACTGGGCGTCCTTGTTTGTCCTTTGGTGTAAATTGATATTCGTAGTTGTAATCTGCACTTTGACTTTGCTCCATCCCCAGTCGAATACCTTCACGCGGTTCTTCAATACGTAAATGTGTAGGCACCCCGTCGAAAATGCACATCAACACAGTCTCAGAGAGGCGAACTTGACGTAGTGTGAGAATTTTGTTTTGAACTGAGTATGCATCTTTGCTAGGATCGAGTTGGTAGTAGGCATTCACCGATAGACCTGGAAAATCTCGAACGACGGATGAACGCAGTAAAAATCCAGTTCTTGAACCTCCAACTGTCGTTACATAATCCGGCAAGTAATCCACTACCAGATCCCATTTTGCAGGGG
Organism: uncultured euryarchaeote; assembly: GCA_937894115.1. Lineage (GTDB taxonomy): Archaea > Thermoplasmatota > Poseidoniia > Poseidoniales > Poseidoniaceae > MGIIa-L2. The sequence goes on along the minus strand of CALBFP010000028.1, from coordinate 17,092 downwards.
TTGCTGATGATTCACTCAGTGATGAATTAAAATTTTGCAACCTACTATCAAATTCATCCTTCTCAGACTTTGGAAGAGCATTGACTGACTCAGACACCGACAAGACATATCGATAATCCTTGGCTGTTTTATCTTCCTCAGCGAGCCTGGCCATCAATTTATGATATCGTTCCAGTCTGTTCGCCTTTTCTCCTTCAGATAATGAACCTCTAGAGTCCATCACACCCGTACTCAACGCACCATCAACAATCGCATCAAGCCAGTTTCGATCGAGATGAAAGAAACGAATAGAATTGTTAGGAAGCATATGCTCACTTGGAACAACATATCGGAAAGGAACACCTTCCAGCTTTCGAAGACGCCCCAACCAGCCAACAACCTGATTCCATGCTGCTAGCTCTTCGGCGGGATTGACCTCCCCCGCAGACATTTGTAAAAGAACACTCTCCAATGCAGACTCTTTCTCGAGCACTGGTCGGTCGTGTGCTTGAGGATTACGTGCGATATAAATCACCCCCATCTGTCAAACCAATAGATTGCAATTGGTCTTCAAATTCTGCCAAGAAGGTTTCCAATTCAAGCTCAAGTGTGTTTTCTATTTCGGTATCTATCCCGCCCAGATCAATTAAGTCAACTGGAGTTCCGTCAGGAAGGACTTCTCTTTCGTAAATTATTTCCGGTTCTAAAACCGGTATTTTGGTGATGAGCTCTCTTTGGAGCAATTCGTCCAAATCAAGCCCTTCTATTTCGTTCAAAAGTGCTTGGTGCAAGATTGGATGTTTTGTTTCGTTATCAGCGATGTAGTCAAGCACTTGGCTTTTCTTTTTCGATTTGCCGTACAACCGTCTCCACTGAGTTAATGATTCCAAGAAGCGTGGGTCACTCAATGCAAGTAAGCGTCCCAATTCAAATGCTGCAGAATGATGAATAACATCGTATTTGGTGTCCACATCTACAAATTTGGCATCATCGGAATTTGCGTATGGTTCATCTTTTTGTAAATGCTGTGTTGGTATCGCTATGCAGGGGCTTCGATAAAAGCACGGTTTTTTTGAACCGTCGTGTTCTGTTATTTCGGTAAGTACAAAGGAATTTTTAGTCACACCAGGATCCATGTCATTCCCTAACAGTGAAGGTTCATACAGAATATCATCATCTTCTTTCGCCATTTCATAGAGGTTAGAGAGTGCGCCGACGGCATCTTCTCCAGATCTGTGTCTTCTTACGTTTAAACTGCTAATGGTCTCCTTAAATCCTCCACCATCTCCAGTTTGAAACTTCCAATGGTCAAGAACGACCAATGTAATGTAATCTCCACTAAGTTCACCAACCATAGATTGTTCAATGTACGAAAGCATTGGCCCGTCAATCTCAATATCCAAATTGAGGTTTTGAGTACCTGAGTACTCGATGTATTTTGTGTGTCCCATCGCTGCTCCTTTCTCTTCCATCATAGCAGGTTTCGAAAACTTCTGCTTCTTGACCAGACGTGGAACGCCATTTGATGAAGACTCAGTGGAACTATCTTCTTCAGACAGCGTGAGATTAAGTCCCGCTGCAATTTCCAAGAATTCTGTGCCAATTGAGCGGTGGTTGATTTGTTGAGGTGCATTGAGAGATGGGTTTGTCATGTACTGCGCCGAAGTTGGTAAATCGTCAAAATTATTTTCTATAGAAACTAGTACTGCCGTATATTTTGTTTCGAATTGGGAGGCGATTCGGTTTGATATAACAACGGAGAACAATCCATCCTCATCTGAACCACACAATTCCTTGTCGACTGGGTTAACTTGAAGACCATGCGCCAGGAATTTTATTTCGGACTGAAGAGGAGCAATGGATTTGAAAAACGTCTCATCAATGCTGAGGGTTTTCACATTACAAGGTGGGCCGTTGTAAAACGGCAGATTTGAAGCGTTTGTATCAACTATTCCCCCGTCGGAATAAGTCTCGAGTTCTTTTTCAGTAAGAAGCAATAATGCCATCCAAGGTAACTCTGGATCGTCTTCAACATTCTTTATCGAACGCTCCCATGGTAAGGTTTTGTTTTGGAATACAATTTTAGGCATGTCATAACCAACAGGTATGTTCATTGTGTTTTTAGCAGGTGTCCTTGAATGAACACACATTGGGTCAATGAATAACTCATCTCCATCGACATTAACAAAATATGATTTCTTTTTGTTGACAACAGAAGTATCGCCGCCATCCAATTCGATATCTTGATTGAGTTCAAACTTGTACATCCCTTGCTTGAAGGGCGGTTGAATGCTGTCAAAGTATCGTATTTCTCCAGCAGGTGGGCAATCAGGCAACAATGGGTTTGACAATTTAACGCCTCCTTTTACGATTAATTGGTTGATCTTCCGTCTCAGATTTACTTTGGCGAACTGTTGGTTTCCAAACCGGCGCCCGATTCACGACTTTTGGAACAACATGCAGCGAAAATCGAGCATCAGCGTGCAATCCTCCTGAATCAATCACCCTTACTTTCAGGGTATGTTCTCCAGAATCATTGTTTTCAGCAGTACCCTGCAACCAACCTGTTTCATGCAAAACTGCAAAATCAGGCCCTGAGATTAACTCAAATCGGAGAGTATCGAGTTCATCCTCATCACTTGCATATCGTCCAAGATCGAGTTGGAAGGATTCCGTAGCTTTTACTTCCAATTCTGCAACGAGAGGTAATTCACCTTTCTCTGTCGATGGGACGTCCTTAATCTCCAGGACTTTAGTCTTCGTATCCAGTTTTTCTGTGGGAGGTGTTGATTCCTTGCTTTTACGGATAGTTTTCTCATCACCGAAGTTAAATGACATATCGCATTTACCAATATTTGACAATGGACCCGAATGTACAAGTCGATTCCAAACACGTCGTTTGTAGTAATCGAAAATCTGATTGTACGGTGCACGATATCCCACTACTGCAGATACATCTGTTGACTCATCGGTGTCTACATCGAAAATGGCGGGACCATCGATATCGTCTTTAGCGGTAATTTGGAAGAAGAAGGCATGTTGATTTTCTCGTTGGATAACGAGCGGATCTGAAGTCGCAATTACTCCATCTGCTTTGAACTGAAGAGATGGATTTGCTCCTGGCAATGTACGCAAGACAACTACAAGAGTTCGGATACTTGACGAGCAGAACACACGTAGGTCGTCAACTCTAGCTAGGGCTTCCCCTGCTGTGAAGGTAATCGCCTTTCCTGATACTTTATTTGACAAAGATTCTTTCGCTTCAATGAACATACCGCGAGAAAGATAACGAAACAAGCCGACTTGTTGAATATGAGAAGATGCGTCGAACCCAACAGGGCTTAACTCACCATGAGGGTATCGTAATTCTATTTCCCCTGCACCAACTTCAGCCTTATCGAAAACAGATGGAAGAGATCCTAACCCCTCGACCGTCATGTATCGGCTACTTGGAGGAAAGCCAATGTCAATTCCGGCCTCTTTGGGGACTATTTCGATGTCTTGAAGGATGGTGCCTCCGCCTTTGTGAAAAGTTACTCTAAGTGCCTGACTTCCGGTGAATTTCACATAAACATCTTCACCATGCAATTCTGGCTGATAGCGTTCTGTAAATTTCCATGTCTGTCGCGTACCGACGGATATTGGAATCTCTCCTTTTTGTGCGAGATTTGTGAATCTAGCTCGCAGCGCTCTGGATGACTTCCCCTCAGTAGTTTGAGCATTTCGTGTTTGAGCCCTTCTAGTTCTAGGCGTTTGAGGCTTTTTTACATGCTCTTCTTTCATCCTGAGTGAAGGATCGGTGTTGGTTTGGACATTGAAATGAGGATATTTCTCTTTATTTTGCTCTTTTTCAATTGTTGTTCGTGATTTTTCTGGCTCAATGTAATCCATCGCAGGCAGTGCTACAATTGATTCCAGAACAACAGCGAATACAGACTTTCGGTGGGGGGTTTGGATTTTAGGTTGCAACACCCGCTTTGTGGGTGGGTTTTCACCCAAAGGCTCGACGCCAATTGCCATCAGCCTTGGTGGTGAACGACGCTGCATTATGCGATAGTGTTCTGAGCGTTTCATGAAAATTGCCTCCCCCGAGTTTTCGCTTGCTCTATGGTTTTGGTACGCAATTGATTATCCATTTTTTTGATACCGGAAAAACTGTGCCGATTTGATGTACCAAAGGCACGAACATGGGCTTCTTTTTGTTTCTTTTCAACATCACGGCTGAGAGAATAAATTTGGAAAATATCTTCCCGGGATGCGACTTGGTTTGTTAAACGATTGCCTTTTTCTGCGATATCCTTAATCGATTTAGCTTTAGGCTTTGCACTTGATTGACTTCTCATCGCAGAGTATTTTATCAACGGCAGATTGTATCTAAACAAAGTGGAGTCGACTTGGTTCATTGCGATTGTACCCAACCATTGTCCAGGGATTGGGTACGAACGAGCAACTAGATTGAGTCCTGTCAAGAATGATGGTTGACCCTCGCCCGGAGTTGATTTTACTTTAGGGCGCTTTGCGTCATCAAGCTCACAACGCCATATGGTTTCGGGGAAGTTTGTGTGAATGGATTGGTGTGATAACCCCTTCATTTCAATGGTTTCTCCTGCGATAGAAGACACTATTGACGTGAATTTCGAGTCGATTCCATTTTCGATACCACACGGTGCAATATCAATTTCATCGCTGTGTTGGTCGTTGTAATAATCATCAGTTGTTGCATCGGTTGAATACCGCATACCTACTTCAGAGGATGGGAAAATGCATGACATAGCAATATCAAATTCCGAACCAACAACAAAGGGATCAATTTGTGTTCCCGTAGATGCATCCCCTCCAGCGGAACGTAGGAGGCCGTTGGTCACCACAAGGTTCGCAAATCGTTGATTGAAAACCGAGTTAATGGCTCCCTGATGGGCGTTTTCTGGTAATTGCAGCACGTGCTTATTTACAAATTCAGGAAACGGCAAGGCTTTGAACGGTTGGCTGCTGCTTGCTCCAAATTTGACTGTAAAACTAACGAAAGCAAGTTCAATGCGGGCTTTTCCGCGCATTTTAGGCCCTTCAATTGTTAGGTGAGCGCCCAATGAAGCCTTGAAGGTCTTAAGCCATGTTTTGTAGCGAACAGACAGAGAAATGTACACCTTAAAGCTGTAGAAAAACGGATCGAAGACGACCAATACATCGACACCAGCATTAAACGATGCACTCAAGCGACCTGCTTTGAATATCGCAGCATAGGAGCCACCAAGCATGACCGCAGAAGAACAGACTGTGAAATACGCTTCTCCTTTGATTGTTAATTTTGAAATTGGCTTCCAATTGAACCCCAGACGCGGTACTGTAGGGTAATAATTTGGAGCCTTGAATTTCGGATGATAACCACCAAGTGACAACAAAAATTCACCGCGTTTGAACCAAGAAACAAGAGCGAAGCCACCTGTAAGGCGACAGTTTTTGTCAAACAAATAGGATGCGTCAGTCAGTTGTGCCTGTACCTTAAGAATCCCTTCACCTGTGTCAAATGAGGCGTTGAAAGCTAGTTCCACATAACCAACATTAAATTTCTTTGAGGGCAGTGATAGCGATGAGAGACCCATTAATCCTATTGTTGTTGAATCTGAGAGTACCATGTACAACACTGCTTTAGTTTCAATGATTTGGTATGTGGTAAATTTCAACCCAAGGGCGAACCATAGACTGTCTTTCTTTGCAGGCAACTCACCACGAATCGCTTGTAGCGCACCCATTGGATCATCAGAAAGACTGCCTCCCATAGCTTGCATGAAAAGGCTTTCAGGAAGTTTTGAAATGTCAGGTAGAATCAAATCTCGATTTAATCCGAGACCACCCAGTAAACCTGTGACGAAAAATTCAGGGATTCCACCCAATGGATAATCCAACGCAGCAATCACAAAACAGGTTGCATAACTGCTCTTTCCGTCTGGCACACGTCCAAAAGCACCAATTGCTGAAATTGCCATACTCGAGGTTTTGATTTCACAGAGGCCTTGATACTCAATGTAGTTGGAATACTGAGCCTTCCTAAGAGCGCCCGCAATTGAGAAGGAGGGTCCTTTGTAAGAAATTGCTAACCCACTTAAGTCGTAGGTCCAAGTTGAAGTATCCATAAATCCGTTTAATGGAATTGACACAGAGAGGTCGTCCACTTGACAAAGGAATCCAGCCAACTCTGCTTCCCCGTCTATCATCAAGGATAAACTGCTCTCGCTCCATCCTTCATCACTTACCTCCAACAAAACACCTATTTGTGCAATTTTTATAGGACCGAATTGCTTGTTAATCGGGAACCAGTGCTCAAGTTTACCATCAACGCTTATGCCCCAATCAAAGCTCGTTCCTTGATAGAACCAGAGACAAATATCAAACTCTGGCCGAATTCGTTCATTACCTTCACCACCAGACAACAAGCCCGCTGCCATGGTGTTTCCACCTTCAGAACCTCCATTACTTCCCAAACCGACTCCGAAGTTGTCCAATTGCAACTGTATGCCGTATTGATATTGGTTGGTTGGTTGGGTTTGTAAATCGAACGCAATAAACGATGTTACTGTATTCAACAGTAGGAAACCATCCATTAATGGTGCTTTGTCGTTGCGTTGGACTCGCACACCGATACCATTCAAACCCATCGAGAAGGAATATGATCCACCAGGAGAACCTGGTCCAAGAGCAATCGAAAGGCCAGGGACAATTTCTGGGTTTGTCCATGCTTGAAGATCCTCTGTTGACTGTTGTAGCATTTCAACTAGATACTCACCTGACGAAATCACTATATTTTCACTAGGTCTAAATGTAATTCTATATTGGGATTCCAGACCATATTTTACTATCGAAATCGTGAATGAAACTCCTGCGAGCGACACCTCTTTCTCAAACCCATTGAAGAGATCCAACACGCAATTACAAGCCCATTTCCATTTACACACTGCTTGACTGTACGCAGTCGGATTCATGTCCCACGCATATGTCGGACTCCCTTTGTCAATAAAACCAAAACTGTGCAATAAATCTTGAATTTTTAAGCCCCAAATAATGTCTCGAGCCAAAATACTTCGCCCACGGGGCGAATTCAACAAAAAAGATAACGCTTGTTCTGCTAATGTGATGGCAGCAGTGGTCAAATCTGGATGATACACCTCCCATGAGTGGTTTGCATAGACCAATGCAATACCTGAATTATAGGAAAGACCTGGTGCTGGAATCTGTTGATTTGATGATGACACACTGAATTCTGGATTTGCTCCTCCCTCCAATCGTAGGGTGAGAGATGGTACGAGGTCATAATCCATTACTGTTCCGAGTGAATTTTCAAACGCCGCATTCAACAAGAATTCTGGTTCAAAACCATCAGAAGTCCATCGCATTTTTACCCGCGCTTCGATATTTAATTGATTCGAATTAACCTGAACCATCGATCCACTATCAAACCAAATATCTAGGGTATCGCCGTCGGAGCCATTGTCCACTATCCCGATGCATATTTTTGCGTCACTTCCACTTGTTGCATTTAAAATAAAGCAGCTTTCAATCGAGGATAGTGTCAAACCAAATGCAGAATGCAACACGGGAAGAACGACCGTTGCGAAAAAGGTCGGATTAAAAGAGAGCGTCCAATCATCTGGGAAATTGAATCGAGAACCACTACCGGTGGTTCCCACGCTTTCAAACCAACCTAGCAAAGCATTGACCCAAGGTATGTTCAATAACTCAAATCGTTGCAAGATAATGTCAAGGGCCCACGAAAACACAGTATTCAAAGAGTTTTCATACAAGCCCGAAAACAGACCCATAATGTTTCCTAGAGAAGGGTACAAGTCGATTGATTGACCATCAATATCAAGTGAAATTTCGATACCATCACCACTATTAATGCTGAAATCTAACGTGATATCACTCCAACTCAAATCTGTTATAATATCGGGTAGTGTCAAGCCAAGATTTGAAAATATCTGAGTTGGACTAAACGACAGACTAAACGAGGTCCCGCTGAATGAGAATGTCCCACTGAAATCAAAATTTATCGAAGGTGATAGTGATAAGGAGAACCCGTTCCAAGAGAGATTCCAGTTGTTCGGAACTCCCCCCGCGTCTTCTCCAAAATCGATTCCTAGTCCACTCAAGTTACCCAACTCCCACACAGGATTGAAATTTAGCGGAAGGCCGGGAAACAATTCAAATGAAGGTAAAGTTAGACCCTGAGGCAATGAGAACATCGACAAAGGATTTGTCCAATATGGCAAGAAGGATTTACAACGTAAGCTGTTTCCACCATCGGGCGAATACAAAAAGCCGAATTGTTCCAATAACCAACTAAGATTTGGCATGGAACCGAAATTGAAGGAAAGCCGATCGATGAGGAATTCGTTGACAAATGAACGCATGACACTGTCTAAGCAGAAAAATGGACCAATTTGCTTGAGGACATCAAACAGGTCGATTTCAAAATCCGGCAAAGTGGAAAAGAGATTGAACTTGCCGCTGAATGATTGTAATGAAAATGAATTTAGTGAAGGATTGTAATACACAAATTCGGTCAGGCCAGGAAGATTAAGTGAAAAATCGATGTAACTTTGGCTTGAGTCTGAATCCCAATCCCAAAGTAGCGAGAAACTACCGTGTTGCATTGGCCCCCAAGATACATCGCCAAATTCAAAGTCAAACGAGAGTGAAGGTGCGAAACGACCTGATTCACAAGAGATACCGGCGTTCAAATTCAGTGTAAGGCCCTCCCCTAAACTCCAACCCCCCCATGCAATTCCGCAATGTCCGTCTTGTCGAAGGCTCAAGCAGAACGAACCGGTGTCTAGGAACGGACCAAGGTCAAAATTCAACACGTTCAATCCATTGAGATTACTTAATTCAAGAGCAGAAATCCCGGGAAGGCTAAAACCATCCAGTGCTGAAAATATCGAGCTGAAATCGAAATCACCAGAGGGTAATCCAAAGCATGTGAGTATAAACCCACTTGGATTTTGCAAAAATGAGGTCACCGATATACCGTCAATATACCAAACACTAACACCATCGATCTCAATCTGACCAGCTAGGCCGAATTCTAAGAGGACATTCATGAAAAAGTCAAGACCAGTAATGTCGAAACCTTCGAACGGCGCCGTTTCAAGGAAAAGATTGAACAATTCAAAAAAACCAGCCGATGTGTTTGAGCCCGAACGAACGTAAAGTTCGTTCCACGCACGCTGCAACATAGGCACATTGCCCATGAAACATGCGTCGTGAAGCTTACCTTCGGCCATCCACTCTTCAACTGGATTCCATCCAATTCCAAACGAGGCCGATTTTAGATAGGTTCGATTGGGGAAGTCCATGTACAACCATTCCTGTCGTCCGTTTTCGTATTTTGATAAGTTACCGTACAGCCAGTATTCAGGACATACATGATTGAAAGAAGTTGATTCGTCTTCGAGTTCTTCATCGATTTCTGTCGAATTGAACTCCAACCCAATCAGATTGGCTCTTAATGTGAGGTCAAGATGAATACCGTCACGAACCCTATCATCGAACAATTCAACTTGGACACCATAACCAACGGATTCTGGCTCTGATCTACCCGTAAGGTCTTCATTAGTTCCGTCGTTGGATTCGATATAGGCTTCAGAAACATACGCTATTTCAGACTCGATAACCTCACGGAGCGAAGATGCAAAATCATATTCTTTAACGGTTGGAATTAAAAACACACTAGCAGACATAGTATTCCCTCATGTAAATTGGCTGTCGAGCCAACTGGTAATCAGTTCCGCAACGTTCGTTGCGCTGTAGGTTTGCTTTTTCGGGTAAGAAGGGTTGTTGTGCCCTCTGATAAGACCGTACTTCAAGCTCAATCCGAGACCAAACGCTTTGATGCTTTCAGAAATGGTAAAGCCTGTAATCGTCTGGCTCTTTGCACCAAGTTCAACATTCCAGATACTCGCAAGGTGATTTATCGCGTCATTCTGGTCCAAGTCTTCGTCGAATAGAGTGTATACCGTACGTAGAATTGTCAAGAGATCAATAGTAAATTTCATCTCTGCCTCGATGTTTGATTTACCTTCCCAAAGAAGGTCAATTGTCCCCTCTGTTGCTGCAACAACAGCAACGCTGAAATTTGCTTCTGGGTTTTTAATTTGCTTCTTTGCGGATTTGATCATAGTATCTTTTGATGAAGTCTGGAGGACACGTTTCCAATTACCATTACTGATTGCTTTACTCGTGAAATTCTTAGCAACAAATTCAAGCGCGTACCCTGTCTTCGCTTCCACCGCCTGCGCTGAAAACAAAATAGATTTGTTAGCGAAAACAGAGTATTCCTCTTTTGCACCAATGGTTAACGTAGGTTCTCCATCCTCGTTTCGATACTTCAAGTAAAGTGCACCTGTGCCACCAACACCTACCGCCGCGGCAAAGGCACTATACCTTGGATCCCCTCCACCTCCATCTCCAATTCCCAAATCGCTTACTTCAGCGCCAAACTGAGCGCTTGCTGAGAATTCAATTCCCCCTTCAACCAAATGCTTTGTAATGAATTTTATGTCATCCCAACTACGTTCCAACAAAAATGCATCCGCAAGCCAACCCAGGCCATACGGTAAAGCCATCTTAATGAGCGGAGTAGTGCCCATCATTAGTGCCAAGCGCATTCCGATAGCAGTACCTTTGATCGCTTGTTCTCTCCCTACGAATTTGTAGACGACTGGGATGCCAACCTGCACCATACCTGAAGCGGCAAGATTTCCTTTCACTCCAGCTTCCAAACCAGCCATCAAATCTCCGGTCACAGAACCTTGAATGAGATACGTCATTTCGTAAATTACTTGTTCCGAATTGATTGTAGTCGATGGGGATTTTCTCTCCAGTTTCACAGAAATGCTACCCTCAAGACCAAGAACTACAGAAGCACCTGCACCAAAAAATAATTCAATAAAATCTCCTTCTCCATCAAGACCATCAACGCCATCATCTGGGTGTGCTAAGTCAAACCATTCCACAATCTGGTGATTCAATGGTCCACCATAGGAAGAAGGCAAGTCTAGAGCATCATACGTTTCGCGCAAAGACTCGTTATAGAGTTCATAAAGCCACGATGATGCTGACGAGGTACCTCCGCTCATAATTCACACCAACCCTAAGTTTCTCATTACCATCAATCCATCTCGCCATAGATTATCCGATTCATTTGCGTAAAGAGGATTCGGAGATGCAATCGCTACAATCGATGCAATGGTGTTCATTGATGATAGAGAGCGGATTGCTTCGCAGGAAGACGAATGTCCGACAAGAACCACAGATTGGTCTCCATGTTCCGCACCGAGTAAATTTACCAACTCTGTCAACCGCAATTCGATTTCCATATCCCAAGTTAATTGACTACCAAGCTGCAAAATCAAAACATCTTGTTCAGGAACGTCCAAAGAATCGAGTGAGGTGCTTGAATTTTCAATATATACGACATGATGTGCGAGTTCACATTGGTTTAGTGAGTTTAAACTTACAGTAAAAGGGATGTCTGACGAAGCAGCAATTTCATTGAGTAAATTTGTCCAAATAAGGGCTGATTGCCAGGGTGGATGGACCAAAACCAAACGAGAGGCTGTAAGTGGCAAAGAAGATGAAAGAGCCTGTTGAATGTTGGAAATTACAGATTCATGCAGGGGTGCATCATCAACCTGCGCGAATACGCTATCGAAAACATGGTTTGTCCCTACTCCCGACCAATGTGTCATTTGCTCATTCACGTGTACAAGACCATCTGATTCTGAAATGAAGTTGTTCAATGCGATAATTGATTGTAAAAGATCGTCTTTTGGTCTACCCCCAATAGCGGATCTGAACCTCTCAGAAAAAGACGTCATTTCGTACATAACATCCACAAATCTACTCAGCTGTTCATCCGTCGTTTCTTCTGAGGTCACATCGACTGTACCCACTTCATCAAGGTCTTCTAAAGTTGGAGGCTCGAGACTGCTGGCCATTTTTGCAATCATTGAAGCTGATGGACCGTCGGGACCTATCCAAACGATGAACGAAAACGTACCAATAAGCGTGTCTCGAAGTACCAATTTCCAAGGACTTCGGTATGACCCCTCGCCTTCAAAACGTAGTGGGATATCTGGGACTGCGAGCATAGATGCGCCCATCGTTGTCTCACTTGCGACACCCCAACCAACGTCAGGAAGACCTAAAGACGGCACATGGCCATGCAACAAAGCATAAATCCATCGCATGGCACCAAAACAGAATAGTTCTCCACTCGCTGACGCAGAGGAAAATAAGCGAATAACCTGCTCACGTACGGCCTCGAGCGGATTGTCATGTAAGGAGGACCAGTCAAGACACGGCCAGTCTATTGGTATTGACAATGGCCCCATCCCAAAGGAAGAAGGATTGGGTGTGTGCATGACACGCCACTCCTCCGGCCAATCCCCTATCGCTGGTGAAGAGTACCAGGTTGGGATTTGAAGGCCGTTCTTTTCAGCAATTGCACCAAAATTCAAAAACACTACATCAGGATGCAATCCAAAAAACACAGACAAAAATAAACCCACTCTTCCTCCACGATACATCAGCATTTGGGATATGAAACCACTTACGTCTTCAAGTTCAAAGGAGCTAATGTCTAAGTCAAGGCCATTCGGTCCGAAACGCACGGATTCCACGCCAAAATTTTCTCGAATAATTGGTAGTTCAAACGAACCGTCTCCACATATTACTGTCACTGAAGTTGTATCATGCGTATCAAGAACAATTTCATCAAACGATTGGGTTAAGTTTGCGCCATCCCAGGTAAACGAACACAATTTGTCATAGAGTGAAATGCCATCATCCGAATCAGCCTCAACCAATGCTCTAATTGAGGGATAATCACCCCATAAGGCCGGTGATTCCATGTCTATTTCCCATGAAAACCCTGTTGCTCTTTGCCATGTTGCAAATGCAAGTACATCAACAAAGCCCAGTGAACAGCTTCCTAATTTTATCAATTCAATTCTTTCATCGGATGAGAACAAGCGAAGTTCCATACTTATCTCATCTAAAATTTTCAAATCACACTGAAATCCTGATCCATCGGATTCAAAAACTGCGTTTAGAATCCTAATTGGAGCATTTAGAACAATTGTGTTGTTGTCCCAATCCCGCTTAAATAATTGAGATATCAGGTTAAAGGAGAGAGTCCCAGTAGCATCATCAACGCTGCATTCGTATTCAATTTCAACCTCGTCTCCATATGAAAAGAACGGATAAGAATAATGTATATTCCCATCCTGACTCTCGTCAATATCGGTTTTGCTAAATCCATACAACTGACCAGTTAACTCTGGATAAGTCGGATTGGCTTCTTGCATGTGGGCCAACAAGCGACAGACGGAATCAAAAAGTATGGCAACGCCATGATGGGTTTCTCCTCCATACGTACATGTCGTAGTTGTGAGCTCGCCGTAGAAATTTCTTATGGTCTGAACAGGGTCTGTAAGTAAATCCATTACCGAGGTTTCAAACCCAGAACCAACCCATGAAGCTTCAAAAGCTACGTCATTTGTAATCAGCGGAGGAACCAAGCCAATCAACGAACCAAACATGCGTAAGACACCTCCATCATCGAATAAAGGCAACAACTTTGACTCGATCAAATCTTCCGCCAAGTCGCTCAGATTCAGAGGCAAATCCTTTGAGAGAAGATTTACCGTGGGTATTGTGAAATCAGAAATATTGACATTGTTTACAGATAATATCGGATTGAGTGTGCCATCCAGATAGTCAAATCCAGCCTCGAGTGAACCTACTGAACATGCCAAATTTTGACCTGCGATATTGAAATCGCTCTGGGGCACGAGCAACCCATAACTGCTCGATTGGTACGAACCGAGAAGACAAAGATGTCCTCGTCCTTTTGGGGCCATCTGAAATGAGACGTTTCCATGGCATAGACTCGCACTGAGCAACCACAATTCTAGATTTACATCGACATTCACACTTGTACCTGCATCTGTAGTAGATTTAGCATATCCCAAACCAAAATGAGCTTCCCAGCATCCTCCAGAACCCTCTTTTACAAACAATTTAGCTTGGATAGTGCCCCAGTTTGGTGCGATTGTTAGCCACTCACCCAAATCAAAAGTCCACGGGTTTATCTCCGAACCTGCTCCGCCAACCGAAAAACTGTGGTCATTAGATTGTCCAGAAAATAAGGAAAGAAGGTTCCCAATCCAATCTTTAATGCTCGAATTTGAAATATCATCGAAATCAAAAAACCGCCAAAACCAATCTCCTAGCACATCCTCCATAGATCCATTTCCGAACAACCCACTTAGCAAATCGCTGAGATCAATAGAAGGAAATTCAAAATCATCATCATTCGAGCCATTAATACCAAACATTTCCAAAAGACGTGGCCCCCAAGAGCCAAGGTTAGCGCTGAATTCTGTCAAAATTGAATTTAACAATCCACCGAAGATGTCCCCGAAATTATCTGCCATAAAATCGATAACGAGATTTTGTGATTGCCCGTCTGCTGTTAGCTTAAATTCATGAAGTGCTAATTCTATCGCCTTTCCACATGGACCAAATGACCCATTGAAGGAGACGGAACCAATGCTCATACCCCCTGCTTCACAGAGTGGTGATTCTCCTCCGGTTTCAAGCGTTATCGATATTCTTGAGAAAGGGTCATCTTCAGGTGTTTCATTCCAAAGCATTGCTTTGAAACCACTATTACCAAACTGAAAAAGAGGAATTGAGAAACGTATACCCAATTCAATACCTGATATCAAATGGCTGATACGAGCACCGATACCGACCTGATACGGTTTTGCGGGTGAAATGTCAGCGTCCGCTCTGATCAAGGTTGCATAAAGAGTTGGTGTACTAATATCTGAATCGCCCTGCACGATTTGATACCATTCTTCCTCAATTGTGTCATTCGTTGAATTATTTTTGAAGGTGAAGTCTTCGATCGATTTGTAATAAATCAAAGGTTCTGGGAGAACATGCTCGATGAATTCCAACAATTGCTCTACTTTGGCGTTGTCGTTGACCATATCACCGAGCGAATTTGCGTTAAAATTTTGGGGAGTAAACACGCCATCGTCAGAGAGTACATTGACCGCTTTCAATAAAGGAGCTAATGTATCACCAAGAGAAGAGGAAAAATCAGTTACTTCAATGACCACATCGTTCACTCCTTCTTCACTTCAATCGATTCAATCGAACGTTGCTGTGAACCACATACAGTCATGGAACCGTCTGTGTTGAGACCAAATCGCACCTGCTTTCTTCTACGAGGATGACTTTCTCTCATCCAGTTTATAATTACTAACCAGATGTTTTCATAGAGAACCTCGCGCCAAACTTTCTCCAAGAGTTCGGGCATGGAAGAGTCACCTTCAGTTGCCATGAAATCTGTATCCGGCTCAAATGGTAGTTCATATTCGATTTTGGCAACGGTTTCTTGGGTCTGATCACTGTAAAGATTCAAATCCACCACGAGGTGTTTGCCAGCAACCTGAATGGATGTATTTTCTTTGTATAGGATAAGACTTGAACCTTCATATTCCCACACAACAGCGGATGATTTGTTTGGAAATAATTCACTCAACAAGAATGTGGATAGGTCACTCAATGGGAGCTTTATGTCATCCGAGTCTGGGAAGTCAGGCATCGGCGGAGGTGCCCTTTCTGACATCGTAGGACGAGGTGGTGCAATCGCATCGGAGATTGCTTCAGCCCTTGGTTGCAAGAGCTTATTATAATCCCTTGGAGTAAGAACTCCGACAAAAATTCCTTCTTTATTGAGGACCATGACGACATCTGGTCGCTTTTCCTTGATTTCTTTAATTGCTACATCAACGGGCGTATCGTTCCTTAATCTCAAAAGATTGGACCTCATATGTTTTTTTGCTTGTGATTTGGTACTGATTCTTCCATCGGAAAAAATTTTCAACAACAAACTCGGCGTTACAACACCTTTAATGCCATCTTTTTTGTGACGCAACAAAACATATTGCACATGAGGAATTCGCAGCCGCAAGGATACATCGGCCAAACTTGAATTCAGAGGCAGTATTGCGAATTCATCTCGGAGGTCAACGGCTGTTTCGATTGTACCGTCTTCAACAATAACGGGGTTAAGTTGATCATGGGTGTATGATGAGTAATCATGCGGGCTCAAATATCCCAAGAACTGGTTACTTTCATCAAGGACAATAATTGCTGCTGGCTGTTTTTCTAGCACAATCGATTGAGAGATTTCTAACGGAGTGCTTGATTTTATACGAAGCACATTTTCATCCATTATCGTCTTAGCAGTAGTTTTTACAGGGTCTTTCCCAGATTTAAGTGCTTGTAGAAGTTGTTTAGGCTTTACTACACCAATGATTGGGCCTTTTTTCTTTTCCCTTAGTAGGACTGCACTGTTCTTAACTGGCAATAGTGCCTTGGCAACATCAGATAACACGGCTGAATCAGGAAGCAAAGCGTATTCGTCTCTGAGGTCCAAATCACCAACTGTCTCCACGATTTACCCTCTTTAATTCTCTGTTACAATATGTTCATATATTTTTAGCAGGAAATCCATGATGACTTCTACGCAACCGTTAATATATGAATGGGATATTAGTAAACATGACGAAAACTGACCCATCCCTGAAGGAACTTTATCACCAGGATGGCTACACAGTCGTAGAACCTGGCACGCTTTTGCCAGAGATAGCAGGCGTTTTTGCCAAAAATCCAGATACTGCGGTATTGGTTTTCAACAGGAAGAAAAACAAGTTTATTGGCGTAATGTATCTGTATGACTTTCTGGAGTTGTACGGCAATCCCCCATCCTCACTAGGAGCACTTCCAAAAGCAAAAATTGAAGATTGTGTAAATACCAACATCATTTCAATTGATTGGAATGAGAATGTGTCCCAAGCATGGGCTAAAATCAACAAATACAAACCTAAAGCAGTGTTGCTTCATGATGAAAATGAAGAATTTGCTGGGTACATATCCAATGAAGACATATGGAATGGATTAGAACAAATCCAGTCCGACTGATGGAGGGAGTGAGGAGTAAGCCCCTTTTTGTTGCCTTTCGGTGACCGCATTCAAC
>CALBFP010000027.1 GCA_937894115.1 uncultured euryarchaeote | reverse complement strand
GGCTCGTGCATCTACCCGCCACAGCCGTTCTTAGATTGCTCAGGCAACTGCATCAACGATCAAGACGGTGACGGACTTTGCGACGAGCAGGAGGGATGCCTGGATGAGGCCGCCTGCAACTACAATACAAATGCCTTGGAAGACGATGGCACTTGCATCTACCCGGGAGACGGGTTGGATTGCGATGGCAACTGCCTTAGCGATGCTGATCAGGACGGTATATGCGATGCCAACGAGATCAGCGGCTGTACCTACCCCGAAGCGTGTAACTACGACCTGGATGCGACGGATGATGACGGTTCGTGTGCATTCGTTCCGATTGGGTTCGATTGCGATATGAACTGCCTCTACGATGCAGATGGGGATGGGGTGTGCGACGCCGATGAAGTGGCGGGCTGCACCGACCCCGATGCGATGAATTACTCTACGGCGGCGACGGATGACGACGGTTCGTGCATTGATCCGACGTGCCCTTCCGACCTCGATGGCGACGGCTTCATCAACATCGGCGACGTGCTGGTGCTGTTGGCCGATTACGGACAGCCGTGCGAATGATGACAAACTTAGAATGAACAACAACAAAACAACAATCAATAAATCACTCACCATGAAAAAGCTTGCTTTCTTTCTTGTGATGCTGGCCGCCGTTGTGGTCGGTCAAGCCCAAACCACCGGTACGGGCATCGTGCTCCTTACGGGCAGCCCGTATGAATTCACACCGACAACAGTGGATTCAACGACGACGTTTGAATTCCAACTGGTCAATACCGTTGGTGTTCAACAAATCGTATACTTCGGTGGCCTCGATGCGCCGTTCAATGTGAACCCGCTCATCCCAACGATTGTGCCGGCCAACGATACCTTGGACATGGAGCTGACCTTCAACCCTAGCGAGATCGGTGTGTTCAGCGATACACTGGAAGTGTTGGGTAATGTATTTGGCAACGCCGACCTCGTCATTTCGGGTCAGGGCATCCAGGTCATATTGGAATGGACTCCGGAAGAATTGGCGTTCGATACCACAGCCATTGGCCAACAATCTAGCGCCACATTGACCATCACGAGCAGCGGAGACGGAGCGGGAACCATCACGGATGTGGTGTTCAGCAACGACATCTTCAGCCTCGATGAAGCCAACTCGTCATTGACGATTGATGAAGGCACGTCAGGAGATTTAACCTTCTTGTTCTCACCTACTGGTGCAGGTGTGTTCAATGAAACGGTGAATCTCTACACGAACGATCCCAACAATTCAATCATTACCCTTCCACTGAGTGCAGTCGGTATATCTGAGGTGAGCGGTGAGGTGTGTGATGTGACCTGGTCGGTGGCGGATTCGCCGTTTACTTTAGTGGGGAATGTCACGGTACCAGAGGGGTGTTCTTTGACGATAGAGCCTGGGGTGGTTATAGAGACAAGTACTTATGAAATTCAGAATTATGGGGCGCTTTACATGGACGGCGATGATGGTAATGAAATAATATGCGAGGCAGGGATTTTATCAGCGAGCTCGAGTATTTTTCATGCAGAGTATGCCCAATTTCTGTCAGATGGGACAATTTCTGCTTCCAATGAATATTATGGTAATAGTCATGATTGGGGAGGAGATGAATATTTTGAAAATTTTGAGTCTGAAAGTTCAGGCGTAAACGATCACTTCATTTGTTTTAACCGATCATACAACGGCGGATACGTCAGTGGGATATCGAGTAACTATGGTTGCGAATACACGCAAGTAACTGAAAATTCAACCTATAGTTCTTCTGGCTCGAAATCGTTCAGATGGTATTCAAATACGTATGATGCGGATTTGTTTTTAGAGAATCCAATTGAGGTTGAAACTACAGGAGTTTATAATCTATCGTTTGGTCTTAAAACCGATAAAAGAGAGTATGACCATACTTTCCGAGCATACTATAGCATTAATGGACAAAATCCGTGCGTCGAATGTTATGGTACTGATAACTGGATTGAATTTTACGAAGGTGCTTACGAGGATAATGAATCTTCAGAACTTAGATATATCGATGTTGATATTGAACTATCGGCTGGAGACCACGTCAATTTTAGATTTGAGCATGATATGAGAAATGATAGTTGGGGTTGTGCTGATCAGCAAATTACGTTTATCGACGACTTGCGACTTCGTAAAAGCCCTTCAGTTGACCCCATCAATACAAATCAATTTCAATATCCATACAGTTCATCTGAGCAAGATATTTTGGATGAGCTTGGTTGGACTGGTTATAATAATGGGAATTTTAATAACGGAAATACATATCTAGAGTTCACAGGCAGCGCTTTACGCTTCCGATGTTATTATCAAAGCGATTGGATCCGCACTCAAGAATTCACTGCAGACAAAAGTGGTTTTTATGTTATCGAATATGATGAATATATAAGTAATCGTGGCTCTAACAGCTATCCAAAAATGAATGCGCGCCGAAATGGTGGCAGTTGGTACGAGATTTACGCAAGGACGGTGAGAGAGTGCTACAGCAATATCGAATATTATTCAAGTTACTACCCAAGACAGCATACAATCGGTTGGATGAATGAAGGGGACACATTTGAAGTGGAGTTTAACCCTCATATCTCTAGTCCACCAATCGACTTATATATTGATAATTTAGAGATTCGCGTTCTGCCTTTTAACATCACCCAAAGCATTGTGGGATTGGATATTCGGGATTCTGTTAATCTTGTTATTTCTGACATA
>CALBFP010000026.1 GCA_937894115.1 uncultured euryarchaeote | reverse complement strand
AACATGGGTAACGAGAGAACCTTGTCCAAGGCTCGCAAAATCGCACAACGCCTCGCTGGTCAAATCGAGAAGTTAAGTGATGCTCTTGAAGATCTTGAATTGGAATTTGCAATGTTGATGAAAACCATCGACAAAATGGAAGCAAAACAGGGTTCATCTCGCGATGTCCAAATTGATGTTTCAGTCAACGTTGAAGATGAAGAGGACTTCGATGTGACCAACACCTCTGCGCCAAGTGCAAAAGTTCGCCGCAAGTTCTGATTATTCAACAGCACTGCCTTCGGAAGCTTTTCTGGCTGCTATGAACGAGCGAACGCAGACAACCGTGTAAGCGCTGCCGGTAACGAACATCATCAGCATTGAAGACGATGCGTAATTGAGACCGTCCCCCATTACCATGAAAAATCGAGTTCCTCCAAGCGCTCCCAAAACGCCGAATGTAGCAGCAACATGCATCCATAATTTCCGATTGGCTTCAGGGGATTTGGACATTTCTCCAGACACCAGCAGAGGGAGGCCAAGAAATGCGGGAGCAAAGGATGAAATGGATTGTGACTCTGAAATGGTAGTTACGATCAGGCCCCAGAGAACTAGAATCATTCCATATGCAGTTGTTAAATTCGGTAAGAAGTCGTCTTGTTTGTCCATGTATCTGCCAGAAGGAGGAGGTTTATGATTTGACTTCATCACAGAGACGGTTGGATGTGTTTAATAACGGCCGATGAGAGTTATTAATCATGGCAAAACACAACGTTGGAGACCGACGTATCGTCTCGGTCAGCATACCCGAGGATGTGGCTCAGGAACTCGACCGATGGACTGGAGGAGGGAAGAACAAAGGCCGTAGTGCTTGGATTGTTCAGGCCATTCGAAACCGCCTTGATGTGAAAGGAACCTACCATCAATTGAATCGAGAAGCGAAGGCGCGTTCTCCACAATCGGATGTTGAATTCAGGATTGAAACCGACACGATGGGCGAAATGAGGGTTCCAAGTGACAAGTACTACGGTTGCCAAACGGCTCGTTCATTGGTGAATTTTGACATCGGTGACGACGTCATGCCTCGACCTTTAATCCGTGCTTTCGGAATTCTCAAACTTGCTGCAGCGCGTACAAATCGTGATCTCGGTGTTCTCGATCGAGAAATCGCCGATTACATTGTTGATGCTGGTGAAGAAGTCATGCATGGTGATTTGGACGCGCACTTTCCGCTCCGTATCTGGCAAACCGGTTCGGGAACACAAACCAACATGAACACCAACGAAGTCATTGCCAATCGAGCGATCCAAATGGCAGGAGGAGTTCTTGGAAGTAAATCGCCCGTTCATCCAAACGATCATGTCAACAAAGGGCAATCTTCCAACGATACGTTTCCAACAGCAATGCATATCGCAGCAGCCGAAGAAATCGAGCACAGTCTTCTAAAATCGGTTCGCAGCCTCAAAGAAAAACTACGTTCCAAACAAAAGCAATTCAACGACATTGTCAAAATCGGTCGCACGCACTTGATGGATGCAACGCCTCTAACGCTTGGTCAAGAATTCAGTGGATACGTCCACATGCTTGAAGCGGATGTTCGTCGAATTGAATTTGCTCAGAAAGACTTGTTCGAACTCGCTCTAGGCGGAACCGCGGTTGGTACAGGACTGAACTCACACCCTGATTTTGCCGAACGGGTCGCGAAAGAAATTGCAAAACGAACCCAACTTCCCTTCGTAAGTGCAGAGAATAAGTTCGCACAACTTGCTGCACATGATGCTATTGTTGCTGCAAGCGGAGCGCTCAACACCCTCGCTGCAAGCTTGATGAAAATTGCAAACGACATGCGTTGGCTCGGTTCAGGGCCGCGCTGTGGAATTGGAGAATTGTCTCTACCCGCTAACGAGCCCGGAAGTTCAATCATGCCAGGTAAGGTCAATCCAACGCAACCCGAAGCGCTCACTATGGTCTGTTGTCAAGTGATGGGCAACCATACTGCCGTCACCATCGGTGGCAGTCAAGGCAACTTCGAATTGAACGTGTACAAACCGATGATGATTCACAATGTCCTGCACAGCATTCAACTGCTTAGCGATGCGTGCACCGCTTTTGGTGATCGTTGTATCGATGGATTGGAAGCGAACAAAGAAAACATTCAGAGACATCTTGACAACTCACTCATGCTTGTGACTGCACTGAACAATCACATCGGATACGACAAGGCGGCGAAGATTGCAAAGAATGCACATGAAAACGGACTCACATTGCGGGAAAGCGCCGTTGGACTTGGATTGCTGACCAACGAACAATTCGATGCTTGGGTTCGACCAGAGGAAATGATTGGGCCGAAGTGATCAGGGTTTGAACTCCTCGCCGCAAGATGGGCATCTCGC
>CALBFP010000025.1 GCA_937894115.1 uncultured euryarchaeote | reverse complement strand
GATTGACGGGTTACTTGGGAACTTCATTAACGACGATTATACTCGATTCAAGGCAGTCTATCCTCTAGACGGTCGCGAACCCGTCGTTCCTTCAACGGGATCCATCGATCATGATTTCCTCGAATTTGATCCAACCATTGAGATTCGACCAGAGGAAGATGTTTTCCTCACTTTACTGGTTAACCCACAATCTGCAATGCACATCACTTCAGGTCTCCTTCCACAAATTGAAGTGATGCTATTAAGAGAACATTGGGAAGATACGATCTCAAAGATTGCACCGACATTCAAGGTTGGCCCTGTTCTTGTCGATCCGTCATCGATTCAAATGCCTGTAGATGATGGCTTGCCGAATGTGTCATGGAGTTGGATGCACAGGGAAACTCCATCAGAATGGCAATCTTCGGATATCAAACGTTCAGATTCATTGGCAGGATTGCCAAACGGGAAAATGAGAGCCTATGAAGGCTGGTTAAAATTACAGAGAGAGGATGATTGAATGAATTATCGAAGAAATACACTTACGATTATTGTTATGTTGTTGGTAATGTTTGGAACTTTGCAAAGTTATGAACAATTACCGCGAGAACAGATGGAGGAGGATGACCAAGAAGTTGGTCTGACGACTGCACGTCAATCAAATTGTGATCCATATTTCGACATCACACTTGAGAGTCTAACTTACGCTCCAGATGAGAAAATCCCTTTGGAAATTAGTTTGTATTGCATGGACTATCAATCGATATATGATTCTGATGGGGATGGTAAAATGGATTTTGATTTGCGCGTACGCTTGTATGAGCTGAATACTGGCAACTCCGAGCAGGTTTGGTTTGCGAATCTCGATTCAAAGAATTGTGTTGGATTCAATTGCGTACTTTGGGACTTCGATAATTACTCAACTTCGTTCATTGAAACGTTTTATATCAACGGAGCAATAAACAATGATGCAGAAAACGATGATGATCTTTGGCAACCTCAAATTAATAATTTGACTGCCTATACAAACTACACTGTGGAGGTTTCATTACACTCGTGGACTCAAGTATATTCTCAGACTAAGACCCTCGATTTTTCGATTGTACCTTCAAGTAATCCTCAGCCATGCACTCCCTTCCTGAAGACATATGCAACGGACAACAGCATGCCAAACGAATCGGAGATTTCAGGAAATTATCACTTTAGTTACTCCGATGACGTCGTTCACAATCATTTGTATTTAGGTTGTGTTGATCCCTTAGAAAGTTATCAGGTAGCATGGGCGATTGCTCTCCTCCAGTCTGGAGACGAGGTTGAAGTTGGATGGTGGAACGTATCTGGAGTTGAATATGCGAACAAAACCATCAGTAGATCCGTTGAAGATCTCCATGACTCTGATGGATATACGAGTTATAGGATATTTGGGAGTGTGACTTCCAATTCAAGTACAAGTATTACTTACTACCCTAGTGCAACGGCTGGTTATTCTCATGATAGATTTACTGTTAATCTCAGCGACATAGATAATTTAGATCAAGATGGCGATGGTGTCTTGGATATAACTGACAACTGTATCTATGTTCAAAATCCAAATCAAGCCAATATGGATGGTGATGCTCAAGGTGATGCTTGCGATGGTGATATCGATGGTGACGGTGTTGGGAATATTGCTCCAATTCATGTCTCGAATGGAACAAGTCGAGATTTGTGTCCATATGTAAATGCAGACGGCAAGGATGAAAATCAAGATGGATGTATTGATGAAGCGGAACCAGTAGGATGCCCGGTCTGCGAGGACCCAACACCAAAAAATGAAACAAACACATTGCTCGATCCTGATGATGTTACAACGGTAGCAGCTGTT
>CALBFP010000024.1 GCA_937894115.1 uncultured euryarchaeote | reverse complement strand
CGGGCATCGTCATCACCAAACTCGACGGTACGGCCCGTGGCGGCGGAGCGCTTTCAGCCGTCGCTGCAACGGGCGCCCCAATCGTCCATATCGGTGTAGGAGAACGCATTCAAGACCTCGAGAAATTTGAATCGGACCGCTTCATCTCGCGCCTCCTCGGCATGGGTGACATCCAGGGCCTCATCGATCTGGCACCCGAAGACATGGACCAAGAAGAGGCCATGCGCTTGACGCAACGGCTGATGAGCGGACGGTTCACGCTCAACGACATGTACAAGCAAATGGAAATGATGTCCAAGGTTGGCACAATCGACAAACTCATTTCATTCCTTCCCGGTAGCATGCTTGGTGGGATGGGAGCCATGTCAAAAAATCAGAAGGAAGCCATGCAGGCGAATCTCGACCGCTACCGAACCATCATGGATTCCATGACGGCATGGGAGAAGAACGAACCGGCGAAAATCAAAGCCGACCGCATCAAGCGAATCGCTCGAGGCTCAGGCGTGCGCGAAAAGGACGTGCGAGAACTCATCGGTCAGTGGAACCGCTCCCGAAAGATGATGAAAGGCATGGGCGGGAACCGCAAGCTCAACAAGCAGATGCGGAAGATGATGAAAGAAGGCGACATGGACATGGACCCCTCGTCGTTCGGCATGTGAGCGAAATCCAGTATACATTGTTGGACTGGAAAAATCATTCGTCAAGTCGCCTTTAGGTAAGAAATTTTGACTCCTGCTCATGGATTTTCTTTTATCCAAGAAGATGCTGGCGCAGGTATGAGCGTGGAGTTTGCCCCTGTTGGTGAAAGCGATTTGCGCTCGCTGCTTAGAACAGATATCATCCACTCAATAAAAGATCCATCTCATGAGTTGAGTGCATCACAAAACTACGTTAGCGAATGGGTCAACACTTTCGGCGACGATTTCAGAGTCACCGTCCAATTCATCGCACCAATTGCTCTCCCACCCAAAAGAAAGCAAGGTCATTGTCGAGCTACCCTTGACCGTATTATCGAACGCTTTCTGAAAATAAGCGACGGTTATACCGAACGCGATGTTCGAGGCGGGTGGACGGATGGAAACTTTCTTTTCGTTGAAAAATCCATACTGATCGAGGTTTCGGTACGTCTGGACTTGTGGGCAGAAATACCGCCTATTATGCGGCAGGTGATTGATGACATCCAAAGGGACCTCCGGCAGAAGTGTGTCTTTGTGACCATTGACAACATCCCATTTGGCGATCCAATCGACCTGGTACAAGCAGATTGGTCAAAATATCCGAGTTTTGAAGAATTTGGAGAGGTCGATCCTGACTGTCTGGAGCGAAGAGATGGAGGGAACAAAACAGGTGGAGAGGAAATCACACCTCTTGATTTAACGAAACTAAAAATAAAAAATCAAACCGTAAACTCAAACTCAATCTCTTCAAACGTGGCGGGAGGCAATGTCTACAACTATCATTTCGGCTCAAACCATGAAGTAGCTGATATCCAACAACTCATCGCATCACTCGAATTGAACGTTGAGAAACAAGATGATCCTTTATCGCTTCAGGAAGCGAAGAAATACAAAGAAAAACTCGAACAACAAGACGTCAAAATTGACCCATTTCAAGAGTTGGAATTTTCCACCAAGTTGGTCCGTGGTGGAGAATACGATCAAGCAGAGGGAATTTACAAGAAACTGATGAGGACATTTGTGATGGACGGCAATCAACACGGGATTGCACGGGTGAATTACGCAATAGGATTCTTGGAAATGTACAAAGGATACCACAAGAAAGCGGCAGAATTTCACCGTAAGGCATACGAGGTTTTCATCAAAGAAGGCAGCGAGGTTTGGGCCAACTCAGCACAACATCAACTTGGAAATTGCATGTACTACAACTACGATGATGTGAATGCACTCTCTATTTTCAAACAGTTTCAAGAATTTGTATTGGAAATGGGCTATTCTACGGATGTCTTTACAGCACAGTACATGATTGGGACATACACTGCTATCGCCGGCGATTACACAAAGGCAAGGAAACAAATGAATGGATGCATGGCAGTTTTTGAAGCCCAAAACAGCGAATGGCACAAAATAATGCAGAATTTGACCAAACAAAACCTTGCCTGGATAGGCTATTTTGAGGGCAATACTGAGTCCTGCTTGGAAATCTTTGAAGAAATGATTGACGATGCATCAATCGGTCCTCGATTCAAATCTTGTTTGCATGCCGGATTGGGTAGAATTTACATTGAGACTGGCGAGTACGCAAAAGCAGAACAAAATCACAGAGAATGTGTAAAAATACGATTGCTGCAAGGCGCCAGACTCGGGGATTGGTATGAAAAACACCAATTCACCAATCCGAACATGGATTGGAATTACCCTCCGGATGACCTTAGCGAAGACAGATACGACATGATGTGGCCGAAGTAAATACACTGATACAGACATTTGGTCTCCGGATTTCAAATAGAACGGGCAAGAAGTCATGGCACGTGATCGGCCCAATCCGACGGCGCTAAAGAACCTGAAATCAATGGCGCGTACGCTAAAATCGCAGCGACGGAATAAAGAGGCGGA
>CALBFP010000023.1 GCA_937894115.1 uncultured euryarchaeote | reverse complement strand
TATGCTTCTCTACCAGTCGTTAAACAACTACGAATCGGAATCATGTGTACTGGTGATGAGTTGAAAACACCGGGTGAAGAATTGAAATTTGGTGAAATTTATGAGTCAAACTCTTACGGTCTTACAGGTCTTGTGAAAATGCTTGGACATACACCAATACGTTACTCATCGGTTGTTGATTCCATTGAAGCGCTTCGCGAGCAATTCGATAAGGCAGCATCAGAATGCGATCTTTTCATTACTTCTGGTGGTGTTTCAATGGGGGAATGGGACTTTGTTCGCAAACTGATGGAAGACGAGGGAGACGTTGTGTTTTGGAGAGTTAAATTACGCCCTGGTTCGCCTCCGTTGTTTGGGCATTGGAACGGGACTCCGATGTTTGGTTTACCGGGAAATCCAGTGAGCAGTCATGTTGTTTTCCGTATGCTGGTCGTTCCCTATTTGCGTGCTTCATTGGAAACACCCTTCCCTTACGACCGTGTTGTACATGCACGACTTGCATCGAAGTTACGCTCGACAGAGGATTGCTTAACACTTCGTCGCGTGAGTCTTAAATCCACCAAAGACGGTTTCGTTGCTGAACAACACAAACATCAAGGCTCAGGGAACATTGATAGCTTATCTCAGGCTGACGGCTTGACCCTTTTGCAACCAGGTCAATCAGGGGAAATTGGAGAGATCGTTGAAGTTCTTTTGTTGTAAGGTGGACGCAATGAAAAAAAAGGTCCCATCAACCAAGATTCTTCTTGATGTGCTCAAGCAAATGTTACCACAAACCAGTGTCAATACATTACGAAAGATGCTCACCAATCAACGCATTACAGTAGATGGCGAGACCATCCACCGTGCAAAACACACGGTTGAGAAAGACCAAACCGTGGAAATACATCCAAAACCAAAACATTCGGTCGAAGAAGATCGGAAAGAGAATGCAAAATCATTGAATTTGGACGTTTTGTTCGAGGACGAAAGCATTCTTGTCGTCGACAAACCCGCAAACTTACTTTCAGTAGCTACGGATCGAATGGAGACAGACACTCTACACAATCGATGTGTCGAATACTGTCAAACTGAAAATAAAAAGAATTGGTGTTATATCGTTCACCGATTGGATAAAGCAACATCAGGGGTAATGGTTTTTGCAAAAACAGAAACTTCAAAAAAAGATCTACAACAACAATTTGCAGATCAAATGGTTCATCGTCATTATGTGGCACTTGTCGAGGGACAATCACCACCTGGTCGTGCTGATCATCACCTCATCGAAGACAAAAATCTACGTGTTTTTATTGCTGACAAGAAGACGAAAACGAGCAAACGCGCCGTTACTACATGGGACGTAATTGAACAGAGTGAAACAGAAACCCTGCTTTATGTTGTCATCGAAACGGGCCGACGTCACCAAATTCGAGTAGCGATGGCAGAAAACGGAACGCCGGTCGTTGGAGACCGAATGCATGGCTCAACCACCAATTTGTATGGGCGCATTTGCCTTCATGCTATCTCGTTGGAATTTCTACATCCAGTGACCGATGACCCCGTGCGATTTGAGTCGAATTTTAACCCTGCGTGGAGGCACGGATTGAAGAACCCTTGACGACACGGTACAGTTGTTCATATGTCGTCCAATCAGGAGTGGATATCGGTTCGCGGGGCGCGAACACACAACCTCCAAGACATTGACGTAAAGTTACCACGAGGCCAATTTGTTGTTATTTCTGGAGTATCTGGTTCTGGAAAATCCAGCTTGGCATTTGATACATTGTATGCTGAAGGGCAGCGTCGCTACGTCGAGTCACTCTCATCCTATGCTCGTCAATTTATTGGACAAATGAAAAAAGCGGATTGTGATGGAATTGAAGGCCTTTCACCTGCAATATCCATCGATCAAAAACAAGGCTCACACAACCCGCGTTCTACCGTAGCCACTGTAACAGAGATTCAAGATTACCTTCGGCTTTTATGGGCACGAATTGGTAAACCACACTGTCCTGAATGTGGGAAAGAAGTAGCACGCCGAACCGTACAAGAAATTGTTGACGACATTGTTTGGAACTTTGAACACCACACCATTGCAATATGGAGTCCAGTTGTTCGTTCCCGTAAAGGAACACATGTCGAGTTGTTTCGGCAATTCGTTGAACAAGGTTACATGAGTGGACGCGTGAACGGCCACGAAACAGAATTTGAGAAACCACCAACTCTCGACAAGAATTTCCGCCACGACATCGACGTGAGAATTGACCGGTTTGTACTTACGAAAGATCGACGCCACCGTACGACGGAAGCCGTTGAGAACGCCCTTCGCTTAGGAGGTGGAGCACTTGCAGTAACGAGCCTTAAACAGCCAAAGACAGTGACGGAGCAAGACGGATTGCACCGACCAGAACATTCGGAAGGAACCACAATATCATGGTCTGAAGATTTTGCTTGCCCAGAACACGGTGCGTTCATGCCAGAACTTTCCCCTCGAGTTTTCTCTTTCAATTCTCCTCTTGGAGCATGTCCAGATTGCCAAGGTTTGGGTATACAACGCCAGTTCAATCCAGAATTGGTTGTCGATGAAACGCTAACTGTTGCTAACGGTTGCGTTCTTCCATGGCGCCAGTCAATGTCGCCAGGATGGTACAAAAAACTCCTGATTCAAGTTTGCGAACATTATGGAATTTCTCCCAATGTTCCATTCGGACTGCTTGATGAGGATGCCAAAGACATCCTCCTTTACGGATCTGGATCAACAATTATCCATTTCCATTTCGAATCCGATAATGGGTCTGTATACAAGATGAATCGACCCTGGGAAGGAATTATTTCGCGACTTGAGCGGACGTATGCGGAAACCTCGTCCGACCGGACTCGAAACCGGCTTATTGCATGCATGACAGATCTTGATTGCCATGCCTGTCATGGTGAAAAACTGAATCCTGCAGCGCGGTTTGTTACAGTTGGTGGGATTCGACTTCCCGAAGTTAGTCGTAGTTCGGTCCATGAGGCATATCAACTCATCAAAGCCCTTCATCCAGAGGGTGATGGCCCTCCGGAGCAATATGCGGATGTTCTCTCAGCACTTGACGACCGATCCTTGTTTATTGGGAACGAAATTCTCAAGGAAATTGAAAATCGGCTGGGCTTCCTAGAGTCAGTGGGCTTGGATTATTTGACACTTGATCGAAAGGCGAACACTCTTTCTGGTGGAGAAAG
>CALBFP010000022.1 GCA_937894115.1 uncultured euryarchaeote | reverse complement strand
ATGAACGAGAGCAGTACAATTTTGATGGAGACAGCATGGGTGACAAGGCTGACCCAGACGATGACAACGACGGTGTGAACGATTGGGACGATGACTTCCCATTCGATGCCTCTGAACAGTACGACAGCGACGAAGACGGCGTTGGCGATAATGCGGACCCTGACGATGACAACGACGGTTATGCCGACATCAACGATGCTTTCCCATTCGATCCATTGGAACACAACGACAACGATGGCGATGGCATTGGCGACAATGCAGATCCTGACGACGATAACGACGGCATTCCCGATGATGAGGACACCAACACAGAAGAACTCGATATCAAACCGGATTACGATAACGACGACATCCCTGATGACGAAGATCCAGACGACGACAACGATGGTGTGCCTGATGTTGATGACGCCTTCCCATTTGACGTAACAGAGAGCTCAAACTTTGATGGAGATTCCATTGGTGATAATGCCGATCTCGATGACGACAACGACGGTTACACGGACGTGAACGACAGTTTCCCGTTCGATCCACTCGAATGGTCGGATAACGATGACGACGAGATTGGCGACAATGCCGATACGGATGACGACAACGATGGCATACCCGATGAAGAGGATGATTTCCCATTCGACGCTTATTCCTCTTCAGATTTCGATTTGGACGGTATTGCGGATGAGTTTGATCTTGATGCTGATGGGGACGGTACTGCGGATACAGTGGACCAGTTTTTGTTTAATCCAAGCGAATGGACGGACACTGACGGTGACGGTATAGGCGATAACGCAGACGTCGATGATGATAACGACGGATTCCTCGACATTGTTGATGCGAATCCAAAATACGCAGGATTTGATTTGGATCCAAGCCTTCGAGGTTCTCAGGTTTCATCGGACGATGATTCTGGTACGACGTTCGTGGGTGGTGTTGCTCTCGTCTTGCTGTTCACAACATCAATTGCCATGGTCCTGATTTTCGGTGCCAAGAAATTCTTCAATCCAGAAAAGAAAGAAATTGCTTCTGAACCGATGCCATCGGCCCCCGAAATTGAGGAGAAGATAACATGAGTGCTGCAAAAAGTATCCTTGACCTAGATTTGAGACGAATTTTGAATCCGAAAACTTGGTTGTTGATCGTTCTCATTTCACATACCATCATCGCCACCATCGTTCCCTTGTTCACCGAGGAAGCGGACAGTACTGAATTTCTCGCAGCCTCATACGGCCTTGTGATTTCGGTTGTACTCGCTTCACTCTATTTCATTCCAACAGGGGAAACACAGGCTCGAATGACGGCAATCATCGCAGGGGCAGTTCTGATTTGGATTCTCGCAACGCTGATTGCAGATTCCGGTAACAACTTCGGTTTGAGTGTTAAGCTTGAACCTCCGTTCCTTTACAAATTCGACTTTGATCTAAGCCTCACACCACCAATTTTACTTTGGTCATTCCTTACCTTGAGTGGATTTGTCTACTGGAACTGCGAAAAGGATGAAACAAACCAATATAGCGAGTAAACCCCGGAAGTGATACCATATGCACTTCTACATACCTGGGTCAATCGCTGGAATCATCCTGTTCCAAACTGCTATCATCGCTCCCGTGATGTTCAAGAATCTTGACATCAAAGATTTCGGGCGGGTCATTCGTCTTGTCTGGCCAAAATTCTTCTTGATCATTGCGTTCCTCGGCGCTCTATCGCTCGCCTCGACGTACAATGAATCCGGTTCACAATACCAGATGATCATTGCAGGTTTCACATTCGTTATGAGCACCATCTGTTACCTCATCATTCCAGCAACAAACGAAGCTTCGGATACGGGAAATCAAAAGAAATTCGATCTTCTTCACAAAGTGAGTGTCTACTCAACAGTTTTGATGCTCATCGGAAACATCGCATACCTGTTTGTGTGAGAGAACATGCGCTCAATTGTCGTTCTCATCATTGCAATTTTTGTTGCAATTTCTTGTGGTTTGTTTGCCGAGTCGATGGCTGAAGGAGAGGAGACATCAGGTTCGGATGGAAAGTACGTTGGAGCAACGCTTCTTTTTGTTGCATGTTCTGGTTGGGCCTACTTTATCGGACTCATATCGTATGCCGTGTTCATGATTGCAAAGCGCTCAAAGCAAAATCACGATTTGGTAAAAGAAGGACAGCTGGTCTGCAAACTGAAGAATTAATTCGATGCAACAAATCGAATGGTTCCGAGAACAACCACCGCACCAATCACATACATAAGAACGTCAAAATACATGCCAAGCCCTAATGCAAGGACTGAGATTGCAACAAATTGTTTTGAAAATCGTTGCCAAGTGAGAAGTCCCTTGGGCGTCTCTTCCAGATAAGGAGAACCTGGCATGATTCAGCCTCAGGATTTTATGCCTTGGACCACGATTTCAACCAGTGCACCTTTGGGCAAGGCTCCCGCTTCGAATGCTGCCCTGGCTGGTGGCATGTCCATCTCCGCAACCCATGCCCCGTAAACCTCGTTCATGGATGCATAATCCTCAATTGAATCGAGGAGAACTTGTGCAAAGCAAATGTCGTTTTTAGACAGACCTCCTGCTTCCAAGAGCGCATCAATCTTTGCCAACGCACCTTCCGTTTGCGACTTGATATCGTCCCGACCATCGATGGCAATTTGGCCAGAAAGCCAGAACTGTTGACCGTGTTGAATTCCTGGTGTGTAAGGTCCAAACGTTTTCATTCCATCGAGCGAAATTGACTCTTTCATGGTTGGGCTAACCCTTGAATGCTCATGAACATTAACCACAAGCCACTCGGACCAACATGCGCACATGTTGGGTCCTGGACCATCCTGCTCATGTTCGCTTGCTTGCTCCGTTCATACGCAGTGGATCAACATCCGATGTTTTGATCGCAACCGATCGAAAGGAAGTGCACCAACTCCTCGATGCTTCAGAAGGTGTGTTACCGAAGCGTCAACATCTATGGGTTCAACGTCCAATCGGTTCAAAACGGGTGCGAATTGCATGGAAAAGGATGCGTATGGTTCGATCTTTTCTCAAAAAAGCACAACGTTCTGGAGGACCGATTGAACGGATTGTTTGCATCGGTTCTTCTCTCGAATTACGTGCTGCAAAGCGGTTAAGGGTTGCAAAACGCTGGTACATTTCGGATACAGAGGTCAATCATCTTGCCCATCGTCTTGCTATCGGAGCGGCGACGGATGTTCTCATTCCAACCCACTGGGATGCATCATTGGACGGAGGCTTGTTGGAAAAATTTCGCAAGAAACGAATCAGCATTCATCGTTTGGATGGTTTGCATGGGATGGTGCACTTGCGCCCTCAATTACGACCCAAGAACGTTAGTTCGGTTCCAAAAATCGCCGTTCGGCGACTGATTGGTAATGGGGTTCACGATTCGGATGAGATGGTACCAATTCCAGACTCTTTTTTGCAAGGGATCGATTTGACTGTAGCTGATGAAGGACGATATCACGGTGACGCTTGGGAATTTCCGGCGATGCTTTCGATGCATGACGGCGTTATATCCCAATCTGTTACCGTCGCAAGTGAAGCTGTCCTCATGGGCGTTCCTACACTTCTTGTAAGTGATGCAGAGCGCGGATTTCTGAATCGACTCGTAGCCGAGGGTTACCCATTGTTCCGATACCGTTCGGGTGATGACCCAGAAGAAATACAGGCACAATTCCTTTCAGGATTGCACCTTACAGAGGTTCTCGATACTCCTGAATGGACAAACGTTCGGCAACAATTCGCAGAGATTATTGGTTCTGAATTGATTGATTAAGCCAACGTTCAACGATTTCTCCGTGATCGCCTGCAAGAATCAATCGACCTTCAAGGATGTCAGAGATTGGCCAGAAACGCGCATCTTGCGCATCGTCACCACCTTGCGGTTCACCTGCAGCGTCTATCTCGTAGACGATGCTGACGATGTGCTTTCTGGGATCACGTTTTGGATCGCCCATGACCATCAACAGGCGCGGATTGGCTCCATCCAATCCAGCCTCTTCCTTGAGTTCTCTGAGAACCGCATCCTCAGGTCGCTCCCCTTTATCGACAAACCCACCAGGCAATACCCACGAACCAGCGGACGGCGGAAACTTACGTTGAACGAGGAGGATATTGTCACCATTGCGAACGCACGCGTCAACCGCAAGAGCGGGGTTGAGGTATCCTTGACATTCATCGCACAATGCCATCTTATTCACCGAACCGTCGCTTCCGCATTTGATAGGTTTGTACGGCTTTAAGGAGGTCTTTTTTCTTGAATGAAGGCCAAAATACGTCGGAAAAATAGAGTTCTGAATAAGCCATCTGCCACAAAAGGAAGTTGCTGATGCGCTCCTCACCGCTTGTGCGAATAACAAGGTCCGGGTCCGGCATATCAGCGGTGTAGAGGTGCTCAGAAACGGTTTGCTCGTTGATTTGGTTCAGCGATAGGTCGCCAGATTTGTGAAGTTCAGCAATGTTCTGAATGGCATGAATGAGTTCCTCTCGGGCTCCGTAAGCAAGGCAAACCGTGAACACAAAATCATCGTAATCTGCGGTTTTGGATTCAGCATAATCGATGGCATCGTTGACATGTTTTGGTAACAATTCGCGACGTCCTATGATTTGCACTCGGACGTTGTTCTCGTGGATGCGAGGGTCTTCGGCAATCGACTTGAGACCTTCGACATAGAGTTTGAACAGTGTGGTAAGTTCTTCTTCTGGCCGATTGAGGTTCTCGGTTGAAAGTGCGTAAACAGTGAACCAAGGAATTCCGAGTTCAAGCACCCAATCCAATACCGCTTCAAGACGCTGTTTACCGATTCGGTGACCAACGTGTGTAGCGAGATTCGATCGCCATGCAAACCGACGATTGCCGTCCATAATGATGGCGAGATGTTGGGGTTGAATCTCATGCTCGAGCACTTCGCGAAGCAGCTTCGCCTCAACCGCTTGGCTAAGGACGTCACCCATCTTCTCGCTAATCCCCATGGCCGTCCGGTTGCTTCCAAACGGTTCTCTTGTTTCATTCCATCCCTTTGACAGCAAAGACACATTGAATGGTAAGTGGCAGAATGGCATGCCATGGCAGACGAGTCATGGTGGCCTTTCGGCGTGGCCATCTCATCGATCAAGGAGGCACTTGACTCTGGTGAATTGAGGACGAAATGGGGCACCGTTTCGTGTTGGGATGTCAACAAATGTTGTTCGCCTGAATGGTGGAATCAACCCAAACAACATGCTTGGGGAGCGTTCGACGATGTCAAACCTTCACTCGTGGAGGTCATTCGAACAGAAGGAAATCGAACATTGTTGCGTCTTGATACGACGCATATTGCTCTGGCATATTCCATTCCCACAAGCAACGACGCATCCTCCATTGCACGACGAAGCAAATTAAAAGCTGCATTACAATCCACTCCACTTCTTATTCCTACAGGCGGTCTTTTGATCGATGAGAAAGATGCTGTTTTGCTTTTTTCACATGCAGCGTTCACAGAAACGTCACCCGAATGGCTCGGTCAAACACTGGGTTCGATACAGGCCAGTCTCGAGGCGTTTTCGACTCCCAACGATCAAAAACGTTGGAATCAGCGACTGAAAGATCTCGAAGATGAATTGAAACCCAACACACTTTGGCGAGCCCCGCATTCATCCTCAACCGTTGGCATTCCATCGGTACGCATCCATCCGAATTGGATTGTTGGTACAGAGGATGAACAACGTGCTTTACCACTTAATCGAACGGTGAGTGAACTCCTTCTTTGTGGAAAAGAGCGGCTTCCTGGGATAGCGGAATTCATCCACGTTGAGGGCCGTTTAACCGAAGAAAAAGGATACGAACCCGAACAAATCAAGACGTTTTTTGAACACTGGAAGGAGCAGGTTCCTGCTTCATGGACCAATCGAAAAGCACTTTCAACAGTGCTTGGAGGTGCTTGGATATGGAGATATTACGACGTTCTCGTCGTGAATGCAGAATCCGTACTTTATGGGGATGAATCGAGGTATGCGTCTGCTCAAAAGTGGTTGAAGGACGTTTCACGTCTGCAAGCCCACCTTGGGGTTCTTCGTGTTTGGAAAAGTGGGGTTTGGGTTGGTATAGGGACGTTGGTTGTAGCATACTATGCATGGCAGTTGGGAACACTTTCAACAACAGGTTCCTTGATGTTGGCTGTTGTTGGAGCAGCGATATCCCTTGGTTCAAACATGCTCTATTGGAAAAAGGACCCACCAGCGTTTTGATCAACGCTGTTGTCGAATCCTTCCGTCGTAGAAGGAAAGTTCCAATTCCTTTACCAATTCCATCAAATCAATGATGAACGATTCTCTAGCATTACGTTCTGCAATTGACGAGTTGACGTTCCAATACAGGTTGAGTTCAATATCGATCGATTGTGCTGAAATGGTATTGATGCTACACCACGACGAATCTTCTTTCGTTGTGGCATCGTGTGCTTGTATCAATTCCAGCGCACGTTGACAGAAGGATTCAACTTTGTTCGGATCCGAATTGATGTCAAGATGGAGCATGGTCTGCCATCTTCGCCATCGACGCTTGCCCCAATTTTCAACCGGTATACTGACCAGGTTGGCGTTTGGTATGGTGATGATCGTATCGACAGAAGTCCGTACCAAGGTTGTTCGCAGATTAATTTCAATGACCTCTCCTTCCGATGTACCAATAACGACCCAATCTCCAACTTTGAAGGGTCGATCGAGAAGAACAGTGATGGCTCCAAAGAAATTGGAGATGCTGTCTTTTGCGGCGAGTGCGAATGCAAGCCCAGAAATCCCCAGTCCAGCGAGCAGAGAGGTAAGTTCGAATCCGAGAGCATCGGCTACAAAGATAGCACCTACGAAAATGATAACAAATCTGAGCACACTTTCAAGGGCAGAGATAAGGGTTTTTTCCGTACCATCAAGCTCGTCGTCTTTGTCGAGGAATCGTACAAGATCGTAAACAAGGCTGACCAAACGAAACGCCCAGACAACAATCGAAATCACCAACAAGAATTGCAGTATTGACGGCAAATATTCCGCTGAAGAAGGCATGACAATGTTCGGGTTTTCAGGTATTTCCTTGACGAGCGTGTTTATTGTAACGAAGGCGAAGGCGAAACCAGCGACGTTTCCGAGCGCTTTGTCACCCTTCTTGACTGTTTTTTGACGGATGGTATCGTTACGGACTATGGTTCCAAAGAAACCGTGAGAAACGTTGCTTACGAGAAGTCGTAGGACCATTGAAACGATGAAAACGACTGCAAGCACAAGCAATGTTGATTGGTTGAATCCCAGTAATTCTTCACTCTCGTATGTCAAATTATCATACAGGCCCATGCTTCTCCGTGGAACCTTTTGTTGAAGAATTCTTCCTTCCCGAGACAACCGCCAGCGCGAGGGTTTCAAGTGTGGGAAGTATGTGGCTTGAACGATAGCATGTTGTCTCCCCGTCGTCAACGCTCAGCCTTCACTGCGATTTTCTTACTGATGATGCCAATGATGCTGACCTCGGTATCCTCGAGTATGTCCGTAACCTTGGATGAGGACGATTCGGGGAACACACCCGAGGGCATTTGGAGTGCTGATTATGTCAACAGTGTCCATCCTTGGGGTGGCGATGACCGAGTACAATTCAAGGAGTATCACGACTATTTCTCTATGCGAGAACGCATGATGCAACTCGCCGAGAAAACCTACACATATCAAGGACAAACCGTCGACATCATGTCCTTCCATGAAGGAATGAACGGAGGTATGAACGCTCGTGGTATTGAAATGACTGCGGACAGTTATGAAGGCCATTTCTACAACCATCCCTCACCATGGATGAAGATTACCGGTGGTGGTGAAGATCTGGATGGCGTTTACGGTGGTGATTGCAACGACTTTGTCGGCGATTGCGGAAATTATGCAGACATTCCAGACGTACAGATGATCGGAAACTTCCATGCAAGGGAGTGGATGTCGTACGAGGTGCCGATGCTCTTCTTGGAAATGCTTGCG
>CALBFP010000021.1 GCA_937894115.1 uncultured euryarchaeote | reverse complement strand
ATGTCTGAATTTGCGTTGGAAACACTGCTTGAGGCAACACTCTTTGGTTCCGGCAAATCACTCGCAGCGAAAGAACTCTCAGAGTTACTAGGATATGAGGAAGATGAGATTTCAGAAGCGCTTTTGACGTTGCAAGCCACGTTAAAACGACGTCGTAGCGGTGCTTTACGCATTGTGGAAATAGGCGGAAAATGGGCGATGGAGGTTCGCTCAGATGTTGCAGATCATCTTCCAAAAGAAACCAAGACAGAGATGCCAAAAAAACTCCTCAAAGCAGCAGCGCTTATCGCTTACCACCAACCGATGCCCCAATCAAGGCTGGTTGAACTTCTTGGTCAGAAAGCCTACGATTATGTTCGCGAATTGTCACAATACGGTATGATCATGCGTCGCAGAGATGGGAACACAAGGCGATTGACCACAACAAG
The DNA here is from genome assembly GCA_937894115.1 of uncultured euryarchaeote. Taxonomy (GTDB): domain Archaea; phylum Thermoplasmatota; class Poseidoniia; order Poseidoniales; family Poseidoniaceae; genus MGIIa-L2. The sequence goes on along the minus strand of CALBFP010000021.1, from coordinate 4,701 downwards.
GCGCTTTTCTGAAGCGTTCGGTTGTCCTCATACAGACTTGAGAAAGGTTCGAAAATGGTTCAGGGAACAAGTTTCTGAAGCAGGATTGTTTGATGGAATGGACAGTAACGCATTGAGAGAGGTTGGTGATGATGGACTTGTACAAGCCACATTACCTCTTGAAGAGGAATGATCAGTTGTTTCTTAGTTTTTCGAGAATTTCAGCAACTCGTGTTTGTGTTTTCGGCCCTTCTTCTGAGATCAGTAGTTGTGCCACCTTTTCGATTTCGCTGCCTACAGCACCAGCACTGACTGCCATATTCTTGGCGTGGAGCCGCATGTGACCTTTTTGGATTCCACTGGTTGCGAGAGCTCGCAACGCTCCGAGATTTTGTGCTAGGCCAGCGGCAGCCATCACAGAGGCCAATTCTTGAGCGGAATTCACGCCGAGGATATCGAGGTTTGCCTTTGCAACAGGATGCACTTTCGATGCTCCACCAACGATACCTACTGCCATCGGTGTTTCAATTGTTCCAACAAGGTTTCCCGCCGAATCTTTCTCCCAATGCGTAATTGAACCGTATTGTCCTTGGCTGTAGGTTACGTAAGCATGACATCCTGCTTCGATAGCTCTCCAGTCTTGTCCACAGGCTACTGCAACAGCAGAAATACCGTTCATGACGCCCTTGTTATGGGTTGCAGCTCGATAAGGATCGGCCATTGCAAAGTGGTGAGCCTGTAAAATTCCTTCAATAATCGACAATCCTTCGTCTCTGTCGCCGGAATTGCTTATTTCTTCGGGCGTAAATGTAGCGGTCACTCGTGCCAATCGTTCCGTTGCTAAATTGGATAGTATTCGTAACAACGCTCGTCCATTTGTAATGTTTTCAAGTTCTGGGGAGAGCAATTCTGCCATGGTATTGACTGCATTCGCTCCCATCGCATCTCTGCAATCAACATGGATGTGAACCACAAGCATAGGACCAGAGAGGGTTTGTATCCATCGAGTGGATATTTCCTTACAACCTCCTCCTAAACGAATCATTGTCGATGGTAGACTGTTCGCCAATTCCATCAATTGTTCTTTGTTCTGCTCTATTTCGGCAACTGCCTTTTCATGATCTTTGACATCAAGGAGTTGAATTTGAGCAATCATCATTGGTTGATCGTTGTTTGAGGTAAACCCGCCTGTTGCATGACAACGTTTTGCCATGTTGGATGCGGCAGCAACGACGCTCGATTCTTCAAGGCAAAATGGGACGACGTAATGCTTGTTGTCGATAATGAAGTTGGTTGCTATTCCCACAGGCAGTGACATTGTTCCAATGACATTCTCAATCATTCGATCTGCAGAGGAATCGTCCAGTTCACCATTTTGAGCAAGAGCAGCAACCTGGTCTTCACTAAGATTTGCAAGCTCTGCTATCTTTTGCCTCCGTTGCTCAACGCTGAGTTTGTAAAAGCCCTTGAGGCGGCTGTTGTCGACAGGCATGCGGTCTCCTCTGGTCTTGCGAAGTGTGCGGGAGGCATGAATCAATCGGAGGATATTAACGGGATTAACGATTAAATTAACGCGTTATTTTACCGTTAACCAAGTGTTAATCCATAATTTTTCAGCCGCATGGCATTCTGATTAACGTCTTCTAACAGGTCGCTCAAAGGACCTTTTTCCGTCAAATATCATATACTTGGTCTTGATTGCTCGGTCATGCATGGAAACACGACTGATTTTGGTTTTCCTGTGATGAGCGAAGATCCGTTTTCATCGAGCCCGCTTGGCAAAGACGAGCTCGATATGTTGGTGGGAAGGCATGGTTTGTTTGAAGAACTTGAACGAAAGATTACTTTCAAATCCGCAAACCGTGTTTTGCTTGTCGGAGAGTTTGGTTCTGGAAAAACATCCTTTATGCAATGCTTGGGTGCACGAACAAACCTTCACTTGAGCATTGACAGAATTGCAATCGCAGAGCCAGGAATCGAATTGTTGAAGGACATGTTTGCTCAACTCATCGATGGTTCACCTCCACATGATTACCAAAAACTAAGTCGAGATTTGCATCGAATGATGAACGATACGCGCCAAATGCTTCCTTTGATTACCGTTGATGCAGACATGGCAGACGTCTCATCTCTAGAAGCCTGTTTGCGTTCCTCTTTGCCTTTTTTTGAACGTCTTCCAGCGTTGATCGTTGTCGCCATTAATCCCCAACAGCAATCGCTCATATCCGAACAGATTTTGCAACGATTTGAGGTGCGGAATATGTCAGGATTGGATCTTGATGGAGTCAAGGCCCTTGTGGAACGGCGTATTGCAAGGGCAACTCAGCAACCCTACAAATTTGAAACCGACGATGCTGAACGCCTCCTGCAGATGAGTCAAAGCGGACAACCAGGTGCGATTATTCGCGTTCTTTGCAACGTCGTTTCCGGCCGCCAAGCCGTAGCTGACAACACGCAGAAGCACGTCGAATCAAAGCCTGTGGAAACCGCAACGTTTGTTGAAAACGAACCTCTTGAGCCAAAGCATGTTGATGAAATTCCCGCATACGATGAACATCAAGACATCGAGAAAGTGGAGGCTGAAGAAAACAACCCTGAATCGTGGGAAGTGTCTGCGGGAATGACCCAAACTTCGGGTTTTGATTTGGATTTTCAGGTACTCGACGAACCGGTTGAAGAGCCTGAAACACTGACTGACGAAGGATTAGGCGAGGTTGTTGAGGATTCTTTCGAAAATTCGTATCTTACAGAGGACAGTCTTCCATTCACTGGTGTTTTCGGTGGTTTGAGGAATCGTCGAAAAATCATCAACAATGAATTGGAAGAAACTCCAGAAGGCCAGTTTAAAGAAACAGAAAAAGGCACAGCGTTTTGGAGTGCTGAGGATTCAATCTCCAATGATGAAACGATACAACCAGTTGACGAGATCGATGATCAAATCGATGTTGAAGGCGTGAAATCAAATCTTTACCACAACAAAACTGAGAGGTCAGAGGGAGTGCAAGCGCATGACGAGCAGTTTTTTGACACATCAGCAATCGAAACATTTACGCGATTGTTGGCTCAAGTGTTGGAACCCAACCATCGGTTTGGAGAGGGTGATGACACTTTGGTTGAACGTCTTCGAAATCTTTCTAGACCAAAACTGGCTGATAAAGAAGAGCATGTCCTGAATGTGGCGGTTCTGAGTTCCTTAACCAACTCGGAATCAATCGTTGTTGCTGAAGCAAAAGGACGCAACATCTCACCCTCTGATTCAACGCTTCTGCATCGCTTATCGATCAAACGAGCCCGTTTGTCCCAGATTTGCAACCGTTTGCACAAGGCAGGTATTTTGCATGCAAGAACGGTCGGACGTTCCCGTATGTTTGGATTGACAAGAAGTGCTCTTGCCCAATTGATTGCATGGGGCCTCATTGGAGGTGATGAGTGATGTCGTGGTCGGTAGGATGGTCGTGGCAAGCGCCATCGAGAATAAGCGCTCTCGAATCTGTGAATGGCCACCTTTGTGTTGCTTACGGTCTTGAATTAACGTTGTTTAACGATGCAAACGAGGTCCAATGGCAACGAAGCATGCCATTCAAAGTGCATGCCATTTGCAACGCAGACGGCCGTATTGGAATACTCGCTGCCCATGCATTCTATTTGCTCAACACCGTTGATGGTTCAATGGTGCATGAAGGACGTTCCTCTCCCGGTGGTTTCCTTCACATTTTGAACCGTCCAGGTGGTGGATGGGTTTTATCAGGTCGAGATGGAAATTTGCACCTTTTCGATGCAAATGGCATTGGGATTCGACGTATTCAAGCAGGCGTTGTTCGCCGCCTCATTGGTTGGCTCGACCGCGAACATCTGCTCTGGCAGGACGAACAAGGAACGGTATGCTGCGGACAAATAGCTCAACAGGACAAACGAAGGGTTGTGGATGCTACGGTCTGGAGTTGGGTTTCACCCCTCATCGATGGGCGAATGCTCATGCAATCCGCCGATGGTCAAATTTGGGATGGTGTTCCACACCCATATGGATGGGATGCTCACGACCGTGTGGAAGTCGAATCGCTTGAACCGCTCATGGCAACACGCGCTGGCGACGGTTGGTGGGTCCTCGGAATCGAAGGTCATCTTGATAACATGGCTTCCGATTCTCACGAAAACCGCATAGGAGAAGGAATGAACCTTGGTGACCTGTTGATCAGCCTCGGCCCGAATACGATGATAACCTGTCGTAGAGATGGACTCGTTCGACGTTGGGTGGCGCCCCATTTGGCTGAGGAGCAGCGTCGTCACAGGCAAAAAGAAGCTGCTGATGCGAAATTGGCTCGTTCTTGGGATGAACGTCGGCAACTTTTCCAGCGAGCACAGAGTGCTGAAGACGAGGGAAGATTGTCTCGCGCGGTCGAACTGTACGAAGCATTGGGCCGTCAAGAGGATGTTCAGCGGTTACTGCGACGACAAAAAGCTGGAGGTGATGCGGATGAATCCTGATGAGACACTCACAGTGGAGCGTGTGAAGCACTATCTAAACATCACGGAAAAGGCTCGGTTGAAAGCAACTTCTCTTGCTTCGAATCCTGATGAAGAATCGATGTTGAATACGTTGCTTTCAATGGCTGATGATTACGCAAATGATGCAGGCTATTTTCTGAGAAAGGGCGATTTAATTCGTGCATTTGGGGCAATCAATTATGCGCATGCTTGGATCGATGCAGCCGTCAAACTCCG
>CALBFP010000020.1 GCA_937894115.1 uncultured euryarchaeote | reverse complement strand
TAAGAAGATAGTGAGTGTCAAAAAGAAAGTTCCTACAAATTCAGCGATGCCTTTACCAACATTGTTTGATGTCATGATGTTCCCAAAGAAAGCCAGCATAAAAGAATGACCGCAATTTGATATCTCCTACCACCGCTTTTAATCAAAGACCTGTTCGAGGGATTCGCTAAGGTGCCGTCAACGCTCGTGTCGAGCAACGACTTCCAACAGATTCATTCGACCGATTCGATACACGCCGAGGGGCGTGGTCAACAAAGCTGCGATTAGAACGAATCCAATGATTTGTGCAAAGACCGTATAGTCGATGACAACGGGTATGTGAAACACCCAGGTGGATGAAACTGCGGCGATACCCGAGTAGTATCCGACGCTTGCGAGAGCACCAGCAAGACCACCAATGAGCCCAATGAACACGTGTTCAACGGTCAGAATGATCGCCAAACGTGTTCGGCTTGCACCAAGCACGCGCAACGTAGCCAACTCAGCATCCCGCTCACTGAGATTGATGAGAAGCGTGTTGAAGAGGATTGCAATAGCCATTAACGCTCCAAGAATGTAAATCGATTGCATCATGGCTTTCTGCTGTTCGATAAGTTCCTCAAATGTGGCTACTTTTGTTTCCTTTTCCACAATGGAAACGGTGGAGAGTCGAATGTCCTCAATGTTCGCATCTTCATTTGTTACGAGCAATGCCCCGTTTGCCTCTTCCCCTGCAATCGGTTGAACATCGCTTCGATGCATGTAGATGCATCTACTCAATTCTCGAGCGATGCCAACAATCACGATATCGTGTTGCCCGCCTTCAAATGTAATGGAGAGTGTATCGCCGATGCTGTAACCCTCTAAAGCAGCAGAACCCTCATCGAGAACACCCTCTACAGGCGACTGCCCCATTCGAGGTAGTTCACCTTCAAGGAGATTCAACCGATGCAAAGCATCGTCGTTTTCAGAAAGAACATCGTTCCCTTTGAGGTCGATGGCTTTCGTAGTCCCTGTGATGGTTGCCTCAGCAACAAGAGTCAATTCAAACATCGAGGTATTGTCTTCGGCCCACATTGTTACATTGTCCAAACCGGAAGGGAACGCCGCAATCTGGTACTCCCAGTTTTCTTGAGCATCTGTTGCTTCTTCAAACGCAGACGTAAAACCGGACAAGAACATCATGTTGCCACCGAGGATAACCATCGCCAAAGAGAGCGCAAGAAGCGTTGCAAGCAAGCGTGCAGGCTTACGGAAGGTGGAACGAAGCCCCAACCCAATACCGGGTGGAAGCGAGGCGGTGATCTTGGTCATGATTCGATTTGGTTTCTTTTCTGAGCCTTGTCCAAGAACATCGAGCGGCTGCAATCGGGCTGCTTTCCAAGCAGGGCGTATTCCAAACAGGAACGTGATGAACAATGCAGACAGCGAGATGGTTGCGATGATGTCGGCATGATGATGAGTGGCAACGACTGGAATGCCCAAGAATGAGAAATAGAACTCAGTAAATGCGCCAGAACCGATGGAAGAAACACCGAGTAGAATTCCGATCAGAACTCCTGGAACACCGAGAACAAGCGGCACCAAGAGGTAGCCCAACATGACATCACCTGTTGAGGCACCTATGGTCCTTAACACCGCAATTTCTCTGGATTGTGTCCGAATCAAGCGGTCGAGTGATACGGCGATGACAATACCGCTGATGAACAAGAGAATACCGAGAATGAAAGGTATTGATTTCGACAAACTGTCTTTGTCAAGGCGGAGCAATTCGGCACTCAACTGGCCTCGATCGAGAACATAACCGTCAGTATCTGATGCGTTCATTGCTTGTTCGAGCACGTCTTTGGTTTGTTGCAGTTCAACACCCTCGTTTTCCTCCGTATTGGAAAGATCGAATTTGGGCGTTCCCAACAGATCGATGTTCAGTGTGTTGCGGGATAAAGCCTCGTTACCTGAGGCTTCAGCAAGCACTTCAGCGTCCATGTATCCTATCACGTAACTCGATTCTTGGGGGAGGATTGAATCTGGGTTTGCATAAAACAATTCCAGTGGGCTGTTTGCAAAACCGACCACGGTGAAGGTCTGAATTCCTCCTTCGCCAACAATGATGTCAATCGTATCACCGAGCTCCATATTGATCTCATCGTTCAAAGCGAAATGAGCATCGATAACAATCTCTCCAGCATCTGGTGTAACAGATCCCTTAACCTTCCAGAGCGCGTTCACCTCGCCCTGTTCAATTCCATAGAACTTGGAGGCAAGCCAATCAACATCTGTTTTGGATTGACCGGTTAGAACAAGGCTTGACTCACACGTTTCATGCTCTATGGACGAGCAAGCACCCGTGAGATTCTCTTTTTGTTCAACATCGTAACTCGTTGCAATGAGGTCTGCAAAGTTGGTTTCTGCATAGAAATCATCGTACACTCGATCGGCATTTCGAGAATGTTCAGAAAACACGATTCCTGCATAAACTGAAATTGTGATCAGGAGGACGACGGTCAAAATACGAAGTTTTGTGCGCAATAAACTGCGCGACAAACGTCGTAAGAGCAGTGTGTTCAAACCTTTCACTCCAAGATTGATTGTGCCATATCTTTGATTTTTGACCCTATCTTTTTGACACCATCAACGGTGTTATCAACCACAGATTCTGCTGTGTGTTTCGCAGTCATTGCAATGCTTTTGAGACCACCTTTTTCATCCTCGACAATTTTCCCGCTGTCGAGGTGGACAATGCGCGATGCAAATCGAGTGAGCGATTGGTCATGAGTCACAAAGATGGTTGTCATTTTCTCTTTTCGACATGTTTTGATAAGGGCTTCCATGACCATGTTTGACGTTTCTGAATCAAGATTACCTGTCAATTCATCACCAAGAATAATGCTCGGGCTTTTGGCAAGTGCACGTGCAATGGCTACGCGTTGGCGTTGACCACCGGACATTTGCGAAGGGAAGCGATCTTCAAGTCCTTTCAATCCAACAGCATCGAGCAAATCGAGCGCTTTTTGCTTGTCTCGCATACCCGCTAAATCCTGTACGAGGAGGACGTTCTCAAGTGCGGTTAAGTCGGCAAGTAGGTTGAAGAATTGGAAAATGTAACCAACATTTTCACGTCGAAATGTCGTCATTTTCTCGATGTGGCCAAGAGGCACGTCGACACCGTTGAATTGGTAAGAACCACTCGTTGGGTTGTCAAGTGCTGCTATGGTGTTGAGCAGCGTTGTCTTTCCTGATCCAGATGGGCCGAGAAGTGCCACGATTTCTCCTTGCTCTATTGAGAGGGTAATGTTGTCGAGTGCTTTGACGAGTGTTTCATCCTCTCCGTAATGGCGACTGAGTTCCTGAAGTTGGATAATGGGCATGATGGATGCTTCGGCCCAAATTTGATGAATCTATTGGAACGGTGCTTAGCACAAAAAAGAAAATCACGCGGCGCGATTAAATAGGGGGGTTTGGTCGCAGAGATGCCTACGTTCGTATGGAAGGAGTTGAGATGCAGTGCCGAAGCCATGGACATCAAAGTTGATTATCAAGCAACTGGGTGTGCAAAAGTGCAACGGAAGTCTCGATGCCGCAGTCGAGAACCTAACCCTCGAGCAAGCGATGAACGTCGCTCGTGAAAAGGCAGATCTCGGCCATCTGACTGGAGCAGATCTCAAGGCACAAACCCGAGAAGTCATCGGAACCTGTGTCTCCATGAGAGTCAAAGTCGAAGGTCACTGGGCTAACGAAGCCCTCGAAATCATTAGCAAAGGAGAATGGGACGAGCGCTTTAATTGAAACAACATCACGAACCGCAGGAGAGGCGAGAGCCTCGCTGACTGCAGAGGTGAGACGACATGGAAGAAAACATCAACAACGCCATCAAGCAAGCCATCGAAGACGCGCCAGAGCGCAAATTCGTGCAATCGATTGACATTGCCTTTACCATCAAGGATGTCGATCTTAAGAATCCAACCAACCGAATCAAGGAAGAGATTCGTCTACCTTCTGGCCGTGGTCGTGAAGTTAAGGTTGCAATGTTTGCTGCTGGTGAAGCAGCAACCCGTGCTCGAGACGCTGGCATTCACGTCATCACTCCTCCAGAAATCGAGGAGCTCGGTGGAAACAAGGGCCGTGCAAAGAAGATTGCAAATCAATTTGACTTTTTCCTGTCCGAAGTCCCGCACATGGGGTTGATTGGACGCTACCTTGGTACCGTTCTCGGTCCACGAGGTAAAATGCCACGACCGGTCCCTCCAACGCTCGATCCAGCCGTTCTCGCAAACGGTTTGAAGACCACAGTCGTTGTCAAGTCCGGCGATAAAATGACGTTCCATGCAGTTATTGGAACCCTTGAACAATCTCAGGAAGAACTTCTCGCTAACGCTATGGAAGTTTACAATCGTGTGGTTGGGCGTCTTGAGCGAGGTGCAGGAAACATCCGATCTTTGTTTGTAAAAACAACCATGGGACCTGCCACCCGAGTCGAGGTGGTCTTGTGATTCCCAAGGTCATGTCATGGAAGCGTGACACCGTCAAAGATCTCTATGAGGTCATCAAAAGCGGTGAAACTCTTGCAGTCATCGATATTCACGGCGTTCCTGCGGATACCATGATCGGTATGCGTGCAGGCCTGCGTGAAAACATGGCTGTCCGCGTTGCAAAGAAACGATTGATGCGACTGGCTTGGGAACAAGCTGGGAAAGACCTCGATGTTTTGGAAGAACTCTTTGAAGGCGCTGTGCAACCTGCAGTTGTTTCCACATCCGAGTTCAATTCTTTCGAGGTTTACTCCGAATTGAAGAAGACTGAAGCAGGTCGTCCTGCAAAGCCTGGTGATGTTGCACCGGTTGACATCATCGTCGAGAAGCAAGACACTGGTATGCCGCCGGGCCCAATCGTTGGGGAACTGAATTCCGTTGGAATCCCTGCAAAGATTATGGGTGGGTCGGTTCACATTCAGAAGCAACATGTTGCGCTAAAGGCTGGAGAAGTCTTTGAGGGCGACCTCGGTATGCTTCTCGGACAAATCGGTATCAAGCCTATTGTTACCGGTCTCCGACTTTGTGGTACGTACGAAGACGGCGTCGTTTTCTCCCCGTCCACACTCGACATCGACTTCGAGCAGTTCAAACAAGATTTGATCGGAATGGCTGCAGGTGGATTTAATCTCGCCTGCAACATTGCATGGTTTACATCACAAACCATGCCAACATTGCTCGCTAAGGCAAGTGGAGAAGCGCTTGCTGTTGCACTTGAGGCAGCGATTGTAACCGCTGAAACACTGCCTCATCTTATTGGACGAGCCCAACGCAGTGCTATGGGTATTGCAGGCTCGCTTGACTCCTCCGCCCTTGACGACGAATTGGCTGCCATGCTCGGTGCTGCTGCTACAGCAGCAACTGCGGCAGCTGTCGAAGAGAGTGCGTCCGATGCCCCAGCCGAGGCAGAAGAGGAAGACGAGGAAGAGGAAGAAGAGGGTGGCTTTGCCGGTCTCGGAGACCTATTCGGCTGAACAAACACAAAACATTGAGGTGAAATGAAATGGAATACGTTTATGCTGCTATGCTACTGCACGCTGCTGAAAAAGAAATGACCGAAGACAACATCACAGCCGTTCTCAAGGCTGCTGGTGTAGATGCTGATGCATCCCGAGTAAAGGCACTTGTTGCTTCACTTGCGGGTGTTGACATCGCTGAAGCAATGACCCAAGCCGTCGCTGCTCCTGCCGCTGCTGCAGCACCTGCTGCCGCTGGTGGTGAAGCCCCTGCCGCTGCCGAAGAGGAAGAGGAAGAGGAAGAGGAAGAAGCAGGCGGTTTCGAAGGTCTTGGTTCTCTCTTTGGTTGAGTTCAAGATCAGAAACACATCGCTCAACAGTCCTGATGCCGAAGGCATCGAAGGGCTTCAAAGCGTTGCGTGAACTCAACTGTGGAGGTCATCTCATCCTATGATGGGATTCACGCAGCGAACATTCAGCATCGCATGGTTCTTGCCTCAGAAGTCACTCCGATAGACATGGTGCGACGAAACAGTCTCGATATCGAGTTAAGTGTTGCACCTGTTGATTGCATCCGAACGCTGAGAACACTATGCGAGGATAAGAACTGGAATCTCGAACGCCATGAAGGAGCCCGACTTGTCGATCGTTTTGCCATTATCATGCCGATGGCCCAATCCGCACGTACGCTTGGCTTGAAGATTTTAGACGGACCTCTGATGGGTTTGGAATTGACCGCATGGTCCGAAGTTCGCGGTTCAGCCGGAGCAGTCCACATTTGTTCGTGGATTCTACCGGGCGGCCCTCAACACCCAAAGATTCAGCATTTGATGGAGCATTGGGTTGCAAACCTTCCACGATGTCCATGGAGGTGGACGTTTGGAGAGCGATCAAAGATAGGTTTCCTGCTTCCAACATGGAAAAAGTCTCGTCGTTCGTTCTCAAATCTCGGGTTTAACACTGAAAAAAATGCATGGCCAAACATCCCTTCATCCGATTGGTTGAGCAACGGCGAAGAAGAATAGTCTACCGAAATACATAGAGGTGCATACCCCTTGGGGTGCAACAGGAGGAGGAATGCATGGGTTTTGTTGATGACTTCAAAGAAGACCAGACCCTCCAAATTCAGGTCGTCTGCGTCGCCTTCTTCTTGATCGTGTTTCCAACGTATTTTTTCATGAAGGCTGCTGCAACCGATGACCCATCTGGAATGGGTGGTGTTGGAACATATACGGTAACTGCAGAATTTTCATACATTGATTTTGATAATGGCGGCGAGTACATCGCAGATGGCGACACACTCACAATCCCTCTGAACACAGACTCATTGAATTCTGATGATATGGACAAAAACATCGTCGGAGTCCTCGTTACTATGACTTATGAGGAAGATGAACAGGCACAAGGCCTTACTTGTGCCGTCGCTGGCGGACAGGCTGCTGCTGATACAATTACCGGAGTGGCTTCACACATGAATTACTCGAATACCGCTGACGGTCAAAATCAGGGAGGTAGCGGTTCCCATGAAGTATCCACGACGTGGTTTAATTCCTCCGTTATTGGAGACAAAATTGAGGGTCTCTCCGAATCACAAATCATTGATGACCTGGAAAAACAAGGAACTGGTCTCGGAGATTATATCATCGAAATCAGTGTTAGTGCACAGGCAGGAAATGCTCCTGGGCCCGATTGTTCCAGATCGGACAATGGAGAGGATGTATCCTACACAATCCAATTGGTCGTTCTCGACTACTCAATTGCACCATATGTTGACCTCGATGACCTCGATGTCTGAATTAGTTGAGCAGTTTCTCGATGTTGATAATCGGACTGATCCGCTCATCAATGAGGTTGAGCATAGTGTTGAGATTTTCGTCGTTGTTTGCTTCGACACGCATGACAAGAATAGGCTCTGTGTTGGATTTACGTGCAAGATACCAACCCGTTTGTTCTCCGTTCTCTGTGAATCGAACCCGAACACCATCAATGGTTGATGCCTCGTAATCAGAGAATGCGTTTTTGATTGCTTCCACGGTTTGCAATTTGTCTTCTTCTGGGCATGGTATCTTGACTTCACCAGTCGTTGGAAGGTTTGGTGCTAGCCGATTCAATTCCTCGCTAAAGGTCGCATTTCGTCGAGACCAGAGTTCAAGGATTCTCGCAGCATTGTACAATGAGCAATCAAATCCATACCAGCCACGATCGTTCATGAAGATGTGACCGCTCATTTCTGCTGCCATCAATGAATCTGGATGGTCCGCTAGGACGCGCTTCATGAACGAATGGCCAGTCTTCGCCATCAACGGTCGTCCACCTGCTGATAGGATGGCTTTTTCTACATTCATTGAACACTTCACATCGTAGATGAGGAGGTCCTTTCCTTCCTCGCTTCCTACGACATCATCGGCGAGCAAAGCAATAAGTCGGTCAGGATAAACGAAGTCACCGTTTTCATCGACCGCCCCGATTCGATCGCCGTCGCCATCAGCGCCAAGACCGAGCTCACATCCGTTCTCAACCACTGCTTTTGCAAGGTCGGTCATGTTGTATTCTCGAGTTGGGTCTGCGCCATGATTGGGTTCTGTGTTGTCCCAATCACAGTACAAATCGATGTGTGTAGCTCCGAGCATATCGAGGAGTTTGGTCATAGCCGGGCCAGGCACAGCATTACCGCAATCGACCGCAACCTTCACCGGACGTGACAGGGTGCCAGTGGATTCGATAATAGCGTTGAGATAAGCGTCTTCATGAGGGTGGTCGATGTGTTCGCCTTGACCTGTGCGGAAGTTGCCTTCAAGAAAAACGTCTTTCAGTTCCTGAATTTCTTCGCCAGCAAGCGGTAACGTTCCCTTGCACATTTTGAATCCGTTGTGAGTGGGCATGGGAAGGTGAGATGCCGTGACCATGACGCCGCCATCGACGGGCAGTGTCCAGCACGCGTGATAGACACAACCTGTTGATACGATGCCGAGGTCTAGAACGCGAACTCCCGAATCAACCAGTCCTTGCATGAGGTGTGATGCATAGCCAGGGCTCGATTTACGGATGTCTCTCCCCACTGCAAAGGAATCGCAATTCAGGTAGGTCGCAAGTGCCTGACCAAGGCGATACGCAAATGCGTCGCTCAATTCGTCACCGGCTAAACCCCGAATGTCGTACGCTTTGAAGCACGAAACTGGCCATTGCGTCATGGTCATCCGTCGAACCGATTACATTCAAGCGTTTTGAGTGCAAGATTCAGGCTTTTCATTGTTGTAGTTGTCTGAAACCACGCTGTACTCGTAGGTATTTTCTGCGATCGACGTTCTCAACAACAAGGCGCATTGGGGTTCGGCAATATCTTGTTCCTGATCATCGATAAGAACGGATTGCCAAGACCACCACATTGCGTTCTCATCCTCAGTCATCGTAAATTGGATGTTTTGAACAACCAGCCTTGAGGTAAGTTGGCTGCTCTCATCCATGTAATTCAGTTCGGTAATGAGTGTAAGTTGGCTTCCGTCGGTGGTCCAGGCGGATGTCATTTGGATGCCACTAATCACTTGTCCGTTTCCTTTGAAGGTGTAGACTTCACCGTCCGCTTTCATCCATTCTCCT
>CALBFP010000019.1 GCA_937894115.1 uncultured euryarchaeote | reverse complement strand
TCGAAATTGGGGTGCCCACTGTAAATGTGAATGGCGAACCAGTGTAAGCAATTGATGGGCCAATCGGTGTCACCCAAATCTTGAATTCACCACTCTTTGAAACACCTGTTGAAGATGTCGCAGTGAGATTGTAGGTTAGATTTGAACCGTAACTTGAGGGCGTTCCGCTGATTGTACACGTGCCTTGATTCAATGTCAAACCGTTCGGAAGCGATGGTGTAATGCTACAGGTTGCTCCAGTAACGGCCGTACGAGCGACAGACCCTGTTTTGTAACCTTGAACGGTGGCGTGGTAAACATCGTAATATGAGTTGTAGCGGTATGCGATATGAATGTCGTCGTTGCTATCAACGGCAATAGCTGTGTAGAGGCCCACAGAATTTGTTGTATGAATGGCTGTTGAAACCCATGACCCTGTCTTGTCTGAAGTGTAGTACAAATCATCCGCCGAGTTTCGCTCGTGCGAGATGTGAACGTTGCCGAGAGAATCGTAAGCGATGGAATTGAAACGCCCATAATCTGCACCGTTCTCAACAACTGCTGAGGACCAAGAACTTCCAGTGTAATAGGTGTACTTTAACGCCGTTGCATCTGAGTCAAAGTAGGAAATTCCAGGCTGATCCGTGGTTGGGTCGATGGCGATGTCGACAGCCATTCCACCAGCAAGGCTTCCAATATCCTCAAGATTGGTTCTGGCCCAGGAGCCCGATGTGTTGGTGAGATGGAACATGTCCTTGTTGTTGGAATCGTAGTAGGCGATGTGGATGTGGTCATCTGAATCGATGGCGATGGATGCGGAAGCGATGTCACCAGCTGTTTGAACGGTTCCGAATGTCCACGAACTGCCTGTCTTTTCGGCGTAGCCCACATCCCCACCGCTGTCCCTGTATGCGATGTGTGGTTTGTCATTCGAGTCGACAGCGATAGAAGTGAATTTACCACCCGTATTATCCACAGTTGTTCTCGACCAAGTACTGGATCCTGATGCCTTGTATGCATACTTGAGAGCGTTCCCTGTATTGTATTGGTAAGAGACGTGAAGTCCGTCATTGGAATCGATGGCGATGGAGCAATACTTTCCAACGTTGTTGTTGGTTTCGATCGAAGAAGTGGACCAAGAACCTGATGCATTTGTTGCGTGATAGAGATTCGAGTTGTCGTCACGATAGAAGACGATATGCACCTTATCGTTGCTATCGACTGCGATGCTGTTGTAATCTCCTGAATTACCTGAAGTGTAGACTGAGGAGGTGCTGTTGAGCACACCTGAAGTCCAAGCAGTCCAGTTGAATGTGATTGGTGTAATGGCCGTATTCCTTGGCGTCTCAAGATAATCAACGCTTGCGATCAGTTCCCAGTCAACGTTCATCGAGAACGTGGTAAAGGCCGAGGTCCTGGTCGTGTTGGCCCAAACGGTGTATTCAGTCAAATCAAGGTACTCAGAGGGTGTTCCGTAAATTGTACCGTTCTCAGCTCCAAGCAAGACGCCGTTTGGCAGGTCAGGTTCGATCTCAAATTGAGGTCGAT
>CALBFP010000018.1 GCA_937894115.1 uncultured euryarchaeote | reverse complement strand
AACGCAAGACGATGGATCATGTAACTACCCTGAAACAGGATACGACTGCAGCGGAGGGTGCTTATTTGATTCAGATAATGACGGTGTTTGCGACCAATGGGAGCAAGTAGGGTGCCAAGATGAGAATGCGTGCAACTTTGTGCAGGGTGCTACTGAAGAGGGATATTGCGACTATCCTGAGCAAGGCTATAATTGCGACGGAACTTGCGTTTCTGATGGAGACGGAGATGGTGTGTGCGATCAAGATGAACTTCCAGGATGTACAGATGACGATGCAGTAAATTACTACCCCCTTGCAACTGACGACGATGGGACATGTATTTACGATAATTCATGCTCCACAGACATCAACGGAGATAATCAAGTGACTGTTTCAGATCTTCTGCTTCTACTCGGCAGTTTTGGAAACATCTGTGAATGACACCCTTTTTACGTTAAGAAACAATAAGGCCTGCAATGCGGGCCTTTTTGTTTTCGACCATTGATTTCAGGGCATTTTTCTCGCTCACATTGTAAGCATCGAATAAGAAAAAACATTGAAAATCTTCAACTACGGTAATCCCATATGGATAGAGTATTCATGGTTTCGTTTTGAACAATTCCATGAACTCTGAGCATCGTATAGGAAGGATTTAAATCAATGTAGCTGTGATGCTCGCGAATTGAATCAAAGCGTCAGAAAGTAGAAGATTGTTGGATAAAAAAGCAATGAGCAAATCAATCCCTGCCAAGTGCGCTTTTTGCTGGACGCATGCCAAAGGGCTATACAAAGCAGTGGAATTTGAAAAAATAATCGCAAAATGGCATCTTCCTTTGTAAAACCGAGTGTTTCACAAACTTCAGAGTCAAAACACATATTGATATTCACAGGAGAAACTACAAGAAGAAGAACAAAAGTTGACCATGCTGAAAATCGCCGAGTTCGTGGGTGAAGCAAGAAAACAGCGATTGACATCTCCCACAATCCCGACCACCACACTGCAGCCTCAGGAAGAGGGATATAAGACGGCATGATATCCAGAAAAAACTTAGGTTCTGCAAGGTGCTTCCATCCAATGTAGCCATAAAACAAACTCATCACAGGGACGGAAATGAAATGACTGGCGGCAACAAACCACTGCAAGGGTGACCGTTTCTCCATTCGATAGCCTGGATTTTGCTGGCGTGACTATTTCGCCTTCCTCGCTGCTCGAAAACTTTGGATGAACGACACCATAGCGATTACGCCTGTAATGAGCATAACTGAAACGCGAACAACAGCTCCCGTATCTCCACGTCCGATAGAACTCCGAAGTGGCATAAATAAACTGATTACAATCAACAACGTAAGCAAAACAGCAATGTGAGCAATGGCTTTATTCTGGTTTTTCACACCGCGGTTGCAAACGATGAGGATTACACCAAAGATTACTGGAATCAAGGCCGTCATTGAAGGGTTATCCGATGTATAGTAGCCATAAGATCCCAGGAGAATGAGGCTAAGTGCGTGGACTAAGCTGACAATATGCGGTGCAGGCATGACAAGTTTGAGTTTTGGAAGGTTCGAATCTTAGTAGAGTTCGAAGGAACGAAAATTTAATCGAACTCCCCAACATTGTTTTCGTTCAAATATCCGAAAACAAAAAACTCAACTTGAGAAACTCCTCCCTTCTGAATTAACTTCTAGAAAATACAGCACAACACTTCTCTGAAAATTCCATGATGAGTAGGCACCTCTCCTACTGAGAAGGTTTGAGTAATCCTCAACTACAGCTTTATTTAAACAAAAGCACACGAAAATAGTTAGAATTTCATGATTCAAAATATCATCGGAATCATCGGCTTACTGGTTTTCGTGACCTACGTATCTCTCTTTTTTTCGGTTAAAGAAGAGGAGAAATCGGATAATTATGAACCCAATTTGCAAGATAATGTAGATCATGACGGCCATGGGAACTACAATCGACTAGGAAAAAACAAATCGAAAACATGAAAAAATTCATTTTCGCCTATTATCCAATAATCCTAGCCTTCCTCTCCTTTCTTTTCTCAGTATCGCTCTGGTTCACAGATCACCAATTGGAAGGGATTTTCGTGGGGATTTGGGTTCCTTCCATTTTATCATTGACCACAGTTCTTGCCCAAATTCGTGAAAAAGAAATCCGGAAATCTGGAAACAACCGGCCTTCATGATATTAGGCCAATAGAAGTAGATTTTGTGGTTTGCATTTGTTCCGGAGTCGGCTACTTCATCATCCATTTTTAATTCGATGCCATCGAACAATATAAAAGATATGCAAGATTAGGCTTGCAAGGGTGAGTGCCACGGTGGACATATGTAAAATCTTCCAAAGGTTCATATTGCCAACGTCCATGGCAAGATTTATCCTCGGGACGAGGATGATACAGGCTATCATACAAACAACCGTTATCAAGTTTACATTTCTAGCCCGTGTTTGGTCCGTATTAATGACTCCTGTTGCACTTATTGCACCGACCAAGACAAAAAAGATGGGCCATATACTTCTTAAAAAAATGGCTGCCGATTCAGTGGCAAGGGATATATTCGCCACCGGGGCAATTACCAAGGACTGAAATAAAATAATGGTAATGACCATGAGTGATCTCATCCTTTGTCTCGTGGTATTCATTTCTTCTAGGTTCGTTATTTCTCAAAAAGCATCAAACCCTGTCAATTCACGGCCAATTATCAGTTCGTGAATTTCGTTTGTACCCTGATAAGTAATTAGGGTCTCCAAATTAATCATATGTCTCATGATTGGGTATTCAGTACTGATGCCCATACCTCCTAATATCTGCCTTGACTCCATTGCCACAGCTTGAGCCATTTTCACGTTATTCCTTTTCGCCATTGATACCTGTGCGTAATGAGACTCACCTCGATCCATTAA
>CALBFP010000017.1 GCA_937894115.1 uncultured euryarchaeote | reverse complement strand
TTTGCGATGGTTTCTCGGACTGCAATGGCTGTATCGGGTGTAACGGAAATGCTTGAAATCCCACAGTCGATAAGGAATGGAGGGAACTCTTCGGGGAAGTCCGAAGGCGCTTGCCCACAAATACCGATTTCCAAATTCCTTTGCTTGAACTTCGTAACAATGTCTCGGATCATTGATTTAACAGCCGGTGAACGAGCATCAACGGGGTTCTGGTAACCCTCCAAATCGTCACGAGAGACGGCATAGACCGTTTGAACAAGGTCATTTGAGCCGATTGACCCACCTGTCAAATGCATCATCTCAATGAACCGCTCTGCTTCGATTATGTTGGATGGCAATTCGACCATAACGAACAAATCGGTGCCTGATTGCGGTCCTAAACCATGCTGCTCAAGCAAGTCCTTGACCATCCCCCCTTCCTCAGGCGTACGACAAAATGGAATCATCAACTGAAGATTATCAAGGCCGAAATCATTCTTTACTGATTTCATCGCTTCGATTTCCATTCCAAAAGCAGGTAAAAATCTCTCATCAAGGTAACGAGATGCTCCACGCCAGGCTATCATCGGATTTTCCTCAATCGGTTCAAAGATTGATCCGCCCAAGAGCTCGCGATATTCATTGGATTTGAAATCAGAAAGGCGGACTAAAACGGGTCTAGGATGGAAGGCGGCGCAGATTAAACCCACGCCTTCCCGCAATTTATCGATAAACAATTGCCGCTTATCTTCGTATGCCCACGCTCGACTCTCAAGCGAATCAACCAAACCTCTTACATCCGAAATCTCGGCCTCGCTCAACGATTCCTGATAGGGTTTGAGCGCTTCAGTGAGTGTTCCAGTCTTGATGAACTGCTTGAGATCTTCATGGTGGACAAAAGCCAAAGGATGGATTCCGAGTTCTGACGAAAGGATAAATTCAATTCGGGCCAATCCGACACCATCTACTGGAAGTCGAGAATCCGTGAGGGATTTGGTTGGGAAACCGACATTAAGCTTGATTTTCGTCTCCAATTCCAGTGACTCATCGAAAGAGACCTCCTCAATGTCAAAAGGGACCTCCCCGGTATAGACGTATCCTGTATCTCCTTCCGCGCAACTCCCTGTGACAGTCGTGTACTTCGGAATATCCATGGCCTCCGAGCAACCGACGATTGCGGGTATACCAAATTCCCTGGCGATGATGGCAGCATGGGAAGTTCGCCCACCCTTGCGTGTAATGATTAGGGACGCTTGTTTCATCAAAGGTTCCCAATCCGGCGTCGTCATTTCTGTGACGAGCACGTCTCCCTTCTCGAAGACTTTGAGTTCGGTCGACACTTCGTCTTCCGACATTCCACTGTCGATTAAATTGCGAAGTTCGCGCTTCCCTTCAAGTACCTCTCCGTACGTTTTGTACAACCGCACTTTGCCGCAGCCGATTCGTTTACCAACCGCTTGTCCGGTAGCAATAACTCGATCCTCTTTTTTGAGCCGTTCAGCAAGAATTGCATCGATTTTGTAAACAGTCATCTTGCTTTTTTCCATTTTTGAGTGGATGGTTTCTGGTCGTGCTTGGACGATGAACAACTCATCCGATATTCCGTCCTTGGCCCATTCAATGTCCATCGGTTTTCCAAAATAATCCTCAATCTTCAACGCCATATGAGCCAATTCAATACATTCATCCCTGGAGAGCGACCAACGTCGGCGGTCCTCAAAGGGAACGGTGACCGATTGTACCTCATTGGCCGCTTCCTCATGATAAATCATCATCTGATCTTTACTTCCGAGCGTGCGATGGACGATGGGGAACTTGTTTCTTCGCAACCCCTCTTTCCAAACTGTGAACGTGTCGGGTGAGACCACTCCTTGCACTACCAGTTCTCCTAATCCATAGGACGAGCCAATATGAATGACACCTTCATGACCGGAATCAGGGTCTATCGTGAACATAACCCCTGAAGCCCCTTTGTCCGAGCGAGCCATCTTCATGATGACAACTGCAAGTGCACTGTCCAGAGGATGCATGCCGTTTTCCAAATGATAACCGATGGCACGCTCAGTGAACATACTGGCGACACAACGTCGCCATTTTTCGATTATGTCAACATCACCGCTGACGTTGAGATACGATTCATACTGCCCTGCAAAAGACGCATCCGCTGAGTCCTCTGTCGTTGCTGATGAGCGAACAGCAACATCGACGCCAGGATGGTACATGTCGCATAGCTTACCGTATTGGGTCGCAATTTCATGTTTTATCTCGTCCGGTACCGGTGTTTCTCGAACGAGTGAACGGGCCAATGCTGCGCGACCGTTGAGGGCAAGGTGATCGGATAAGTCAGCGTCACGAAGACACACTTCGAGTGCTTCGGCAAGTGTTGAACACACAATCGCAGTCTCACGAATGTCCTCTACTTCTTGCTGTGCACCGACGTTGTTCCAGGTGGCAGAAGGAATTTCAGAATGAATAAAACGATGAAAGGCTTCTGTCGTCAGTGAGAATCCATTTGGTACACGCACTCCCAAAGCACTCAGATTCTGAAACATTTCACCTAGGGATGCTCCTTTTCCACCGACAGTTGAAGTGTGTTCGATGTTGGACTCTGAAAACCATCGGGTCAGTTCAGCCATAGACAAACATCGTGTGTATTACTAATAAGGTGGAGTTTGATACTACAATAAAATCCACAAAGCGGTTGAAGTTCTCTCAAAACACAAGTTCGACTCTCTCCATCAAATTGTAAATTCGAATG
The DNA here is from genome assembly GCA_937894115.1 of uncultured euryarchaeote. GTDB lineage: Archaea > Thermoplasmatota > Poseidoniia > Poseidoniales > Poseidoniaceae > MGIIa-L2. The sequence continues at coordinate 1,177 of CALBFP010000017.1, read as the reverse complement.
AGCAAACAGTAGACATTTTTGAAGACCAAGTCTTTGGCTACGGTTTCCAATCAGAATACAAAATATTCGCAGGGGTTTCTATCGGTGGCAATTCATCCATCCGGTCGAGCAACCAAATCGTCCAGTCAAAGATTTCATAATCGTCTTGCTTCATTTGAATGCGCATCTTTGCGTTCTCTCGCACTAAGGCGATAAAGATCCGTAACTTCTTTCCAAGAATTATGTTCACGGGTTGCATGAACTTTACAACCGTTGCGAAGGAGAGTTGTTTTCCAAATGTCATTATGGCCACTGAATTAATATTGTATGCCGTATAGCTCATCGCATCCAATTCTGACCTGGTAAAGTTAGCCGCTTCTTCCATTGTGATATCATCGGGAAATTTGTTGAGAAAGAGCGACATACCGGTTTGGTACATCGGTGAAGAAAAAATATTTGCAAGTTCTCTAGCCGCCTCCTTCTCTTTTGTTTTTTTCAACTCGACGATTTGTCGTACACCGAATATCAGGGTACCCAAAATTGCCATACCTCCAAGTAAATCTCCAAGATTAGCAGCGTTTTCAAGATTCATGGTAATGAATTCACAGATGGTAGGATATTTAAAGCCCGCACAACAGCAGATTTACCCTCTAAGATTTGTTCATAGTGCTTTCCTAAACACTCATCTGACGGACGGCTCATGCTCCGTTTGAGAACGCTATGAGGCGCTCAAGTGGGATGTGATCGGCTGTATCTTTGCAATAATGAGCTTCAACAACCTTCCCGTTTTCATCGATCAGGACATCGACTGGGATCGTTGAGAATTTTGATATCGAAAGTGTCAATGGCACATATCCTCTTAACGTCGCCTGAAGGAGGGTCAGGGGTGAGCGTAACGCGCCCAAAAGGAACCTAACGAAGGATTTCTTTACACCGTTTTTGGTGAACTGTTCATAGGTTTCATCGGCTGCGACGATGAATGGAGCGTTGTGCTTCTTCATTCGTTTTTTTAGCTCCCCGATTTTGGCATCAAACACTGCCACCATTACTGCATCATCTGAAAACTCACTCCATCGTTTGGCGATCCGGCGAATGCGCATGTTGCATAACGGACATGAGGAGAATCGGTAAAATGTCAAAATAACGCGCTTCCCTTTCATATCTGCCATGTTAAATGTCGAACCATCAATTGCTGGTA
>CALBFP010000016.1 GCA_937894115.1 uncultured euryarchaeote | reverse complement strand
GCAGGAAATTGATAAAGACGGTTCACTGTTGGAGATGGTTCTATCTCATGCATTTTCATTCGATCTTCTGTTTGCCCTCCATGGTAAAGAAAATCGAGAATGGTATCAGGCGCTCATCGACCATCCGACAATGAGTCAAGCAATTAAAGAGCTAAGGCATGAAACGTTCAATCCATACATCTGGGATTGCCTTGCGTCGAAAAAACTCGAGGTGTGGCAGTACAGGTGTATCGTTAATCTTGACTTCGAGGGAGATGAGATCTTCATTGATTTGAGAGATTCGGATGATGTATGGGGCGAATTAACAGAGTTTTATGTCAACATGTATGACAAACAAGACCGATTTACACGCTTATTGAAACTCTACCAGCCCTCTGCCCAAAAGGATACAGAAGTTCTTTCTCTTTCGGATATTGTCGATGCTGCCAAGCAAGTCTCTCATGTTACAATCAAAGAAAAAACGTACAAGTCAAAAAAGAAAAAGAGGAAAAAGAGAGGACGTTACTCATTCTAGATTCGCAATTTCGGTGACATAATATCTGAAGGAGCCACGAATCCGATCTCGACGGATATCGACAGTGCATCGACACAATCGGCCATCATACTGTTCAATGTCAGTTCCACGCGAAAACAATGGAATTTCATTCTCAATCTCAGGATGAATTGCGTAGCCGTTCCTTTTCTTTACATACAGCAATAAGTCTGTAACTTTGTTGTATTGCTTAATCTCATCATCCGTTTTCCCAATCGGAAGCCAAGTTGATTGCTTAAGCGGATGGGGTTGTTCAGGCTTGATGATGCTTTGGCTGAATTTCGCATCAAGTTCTCCATTCTCATCAAGTTCATCCACTGCATACGCTACGTTTGCAACAATCGGTTCCATGGTACCGACCTTGACTTTATGCTTGAGGTCGAGGCGAACAACAGAGCCTATCTGACATTCATCTGGAGATTCAGCCATTGTTCCAATGACTTCGCTCCAATCTGTTGTTATTGCAAATGGATAACAGGACTGAGGCATTCCCAGAACACGAACCTTCAATCGCCGTCTGGGTCTGTTCATTTCTTGTATCTTCTCGTTCTCCAAAGAGTCGGTTCCAACGTCATGCGAGAGTGCTGCACTGCAAAGTTCTGAGAGTTTTTCTTCATCGAGGTAAAACGAAAGAAGTTTGATCTCGTTCTTGAATTCATTGAATGAAACCTTATTCGAAGCATTTTGCTGAATGATTCTCTCCAGCAAATGTTGACGCTTTTCATCGATGTTCCTTTCAAATTCATTGGCTTTAAATTCAATGCCTTTCAACATGGAACGTGCAATTCTAAAATCATACATTGTGCCAGGCAATTGTACACCAAGCTGACGTTCCTCCTCCGCTTGAATTTCATCAAGAATCGTCTCAATTTCAGCTCGTAATGTCTTGTATACCTCGAGATATCCATCCATCCAATCAGAATAGGCGAAGTGATTTGTTAACAATCGCATGATGTGAATGAGGTTCGACCGCCCTCCAACAACTCGTTCTCGATTCCTCAACTGATTGAGATTTTCTTGCAATTTAGAAATCGCTTTCCGGACTTGGGCTTCTTTCCCTTGATCGAATCGACCGTGGTCTATGACTACACCAAATGTACGACAAAGTCTCTTCCCGCTTTGTAGGGTAGGATTGCTTTCAGCATCAGCCATTATGTCGGGAATCTGCTCAGAACGCATAATCATTGATTTCCAGTTTGAATGGATGTATCGATAATCAGAAATATATTCTTCGT
>CALBFP010000015.1 GCA_937894115.1 uncultured euryarchaeote | reverse complement strand
CGTCGACGTCGCTGTCGTCATCGTCACCCCTCAGACTTCGCTCCAATTTGCGCGCAACTTGCAGAATACATTAATAGACAAATACATAAATGCAACGTCCCGTTATGGTTTTTTGCAGTCATCCAAAATCCACCATACCGTTAGGTAGCTTTCAAATTTGACTTTCAAAAGAATATCAAAATCCCACCGTACCGTTATGGAACTTTTCGGTCATCAAAACTCCACCATACCGTTAGGTAGTTTTCACATTTGTCTTTCCAAAAACGTCAAAATCCCACCGTACCGTTATGGAACTTTTTATTTGCTTGTCAAAAAATCTTCCAAACTCCACCGTACCGTTCAGAAGTTTTCAATTTTTTCGTCAACACAACGTCAAAGTCCTATCCAAAAGACGTCAAAATCCTACCATACCGTTAGGGAACTTTTAATTTTCTTTTCAACCAATCTTCAAAAATCCACCGTACCGTTAGGAGTTGCCAATTTGCTCTTTCAAAAAACGTCGAAATCCCACCGTACCGTTGGGGAACTTTTTATTTTCAAAAAATCTTCCAAAATCCACCGTACCGTTACGCGGAATTCAATTTTTTCTCTCGAAAAACGACCGTGAGGAGGGCCAATCCCACCGTACCGTTACGTTTCTTGAAATTTTGTATCCAAACGCTTGTCAAACCAAAACTGCGAAACATAGGTGCACAACGGAATGGCAGCTTTTTGGGTTCTTGCAAAAACCGTCAAAATCCACCGTACCGTTAGGATTCTTGCAATTTTGATTGAAAGCGCTCAAAATGTCAATTTTTTTTAACAACTTCGAAAAACAAGGTGCACAACGGCAGCGGAGTATAAATGGTCCGCCAAGAGACGGTCCCGGCGGAGGGTCGATCCCACCGTACCGTTACGCTTCTTGAAATTTTGCATCCGAACGTTTTTTGAAAAAAAACATCAAAAAATGAGAATCCTAACGGTACGGCTGATCCCCGGTGCCAAAACGCGACCCTCCCGGAGGCACCCGAAATCCACCGTACCGTTAGGATTCTTGTAAATTTTTATGACTTTTTTGCCGCCAAAGTTCCGACAGTGCCCCGCCCGCTACGCATCCCGGCACACATCTGCTTCTCCCCCCCATTCGTCACACATCCATCTGCTTCACATTCTACATGTTTCACATGTACCTTCGTCCCAGATACGTTCGCTTCACACACATACGGGCTCGCGCTAGAAAGTAATGCTTAGCCACTTCGTGGCGTAAAGAAGAAATGAAAACTTCTTGATGGTATGGTGAATTTTTCATGAAGGAAAAAATCGATGGCGGTACGGTGGGATT
>CALBFP010000014.1 GCA_937894115.1 uncultured euryarchaeote | reverse complement strand
GAAAACGATATTGCAAAGGCCAACAATCCGATGAAAAGAGGACCTTTTTGCAAACGAGGATCGATAAACGAATAGCAGTAATAACCTCCTCCGAAAAAGGCGAATGGCAAGGCGAAAATAGCGTATGTCAAGCCAATCAAAATTCCCAAAAACATGTACGTCCATTCCAATTGTGGAGTTGTTAGGAGAATCTCAACAACAAGAAAAACCGTGCAAAAATTATGCATTACTTGGTTGTGAAACCAGAATTGACGTCGGTGATGCTCTTCGTCGGTATAATTCCCCGGTAAGATAACGAAACGAACAACGGTTGAGGTGAGAAATGATGCACCCAGAGCAGTCACAAACATCGCGCTCATTGCTTGTTTTAACCACGTTGGTAGGCTTGCATCGTTGAGAAAAAGAACCGATGCAAAGGTTGCGAGGGCAAAGAAAACCACAGTCAAAATCAGTGTCCAACTGCTGAAGGTAACGAATTTATGAATCCCCAAAGGATGTATGAGGATGTCTTTTTTCAATTTATGTGATCGAACAACCATGTGGCCGGTTTTCATTCGAAACATATAGACGATGGCAGATGCACAAACCGAGAGACACAACAGATGCCACAAAAGGACAAGATAGGCCCAAGAATCCAACGTAAACGATTCGCCCGTCGTATTCAGCGAGGAAGGAACGTCAAGCACGAACAGCAGAACAATCGAGGTTAACGAGGCGATTCCAAGCGTCGCAAGACTTCGTGATGTATCGTCGTTGGGATGGTATTGTTCAAACGGGCCCATGACAATCCTACCAGCAATCCTTACTCCAGTTTTTCATCTTGAGGCTCTGCGGTGTTTCCAAAAAGGGATGCCATCCATTTTGGTGACCACCAATTCCATTTGCCCATGAGGCGCATTGTTGAGGGAACGACCAGTGCTCGTACAATGGTCGCATCAAGGAAAATTGCAAGTGCAAGACCAAGGCCGATTTGTTTCAAGATTACAACAGAAGACAGCCCGAATGCCATGAAGACCACGACCATAATCGCAGCAGCACCGGTGATGAGTCGTCCAGTCTTTTGCAAACCGTTAGCAACAGCTTGGGTGTTGTCACCCGTCACTTCCCACTCCTCGTGAATTCTTGAAAGCATGAGAACCTCATAGTCCATCGATAATCCAAAGACGATACAGAAGATGATGACAGGGTTGGTGGTTTCAATCGGCTGGGCAGTAAAATTAAGCAAATTTTCTCCATAACCCCACTGGAACACGAAGACAAGCATACCAAAGGTAGCAGAAATTGAAAGGATGTTCATCACGATGGCTTTGATCGGTATGATGATGCTGCGTACTTGAATAAAGATGAGAACGACGGTTGAAATGAAAATGAAGGCCAAAGCAATGGGAAGGTTTTCTTCAATTGCGTTCTGAACGTCCAGTGAATAGGCTGCAAATCCTGCCACCAGAAGCTTTCCGTCCTCGCCCGTCTCAAGACCTTCCAAGAACAGATTGCGATCTTCTCGAATGTCTGCAACAAACCCTCGTCCGTCTTCGCCTGTGATTGGTCCGTTTAGTGAGAAAACAATGTAAGTCAAGCCATCTGAAAGGAACTGTTGCCGTAGATATTCTCGGGATGCATTCTGCTCCAATGTGAGGTTCTCCTCAGAGGTTTGCCAATAAGAAACAACCGCGGATTCGTTCATAGCTGCATTGGGTAGAGCATAACCAAACGCTTCGATGACGCGTTTGTCTTGGGTTTGCTCGACCATCCATTTGTGCGTTGCCCTGATGTTTTCCTCAGCGAGGGGATCTTGTCCGTCAAAATCCAGAACAACCAATGCAACATTCACAGCCCCTTCTGGCCATTTCTCATCCATATGTTCGAAACCGACTCGAGTTTCGTCATCGGGAGGAAGTGCATCACGCGATGCAATGGAAAAATCAGCGTAAAGGAACGGCAGACCAGCGCCCAAGAGAATGACCAATGTTGGAACAAGTACAGCCCATGGTTTGTCCATAACGGTTGTTGCAATCTTCGCCCATATCCCAGTACCGTCGTCGTTTTCTGTACTGAATGAGAACGGTATTTTTCCATAAAATACCCGTGACCCGAGAATCGCCATCAACGCAGGAAGGACAACGACTGAGAAGATCATCGCCACCGTGACAGCGAGCGTCCCTCCAATGCCAAGACTGGGTAATCCCGTGTTTTCAAAGAACAGCATTCCCATCAAACCGATTGCCACGGTGACTCCGCTGAAAAACACCGCTTTCCCAGCTGTTGCAACCGTCATTGCTGTTGAGGTGCGGATGTCGCGACCGCGATTCAGTTCTTCTCGGAATCGGTTCACGAGGAACAACGAGTAGTCAACAGAAACACCGATTCCAATTAGAGTGATGATGTTGATGGCGTATTGAGTAACGTCCATGGTGTTGGAGAGCCAGATGGTTATACCCATTGCAGAGAGGACGGTGAGAACTGCGACTCCGAACGGGAGCAGTGCGGAAATGATGGTCCCAAATACGATTCCAAGAATGATGACCGTAAGCGGACCAGATATCAGTTCGGCTTTGATGAGGTCGTCTTGAATGCGTGAATCGAAGGTGACGTCAATTGCGATTTCTCCAGTTCTCCAAGATTCAAAATCGTCGTCCATGTCAATGGAGTCTCTGTGTTCGGCAAAGAGTTGCTTCGCTTCCTTTCGATCCTCATTGATGAAGATCCTGTTTTTGGCCCAGAACCCATCTTCTCCTTGGTAAACGAACTCGCTGCGCTCATCTCCTGACGTGTTCCATGAGTAGAGAATCGTGACGCTTTCCATTTCTTGGAATTCCGAAAGTGCGGATTCGACTGCTGCTCTCCAATCCATGTCCGAATCGTCCAGGGAGTTATGATGGACAAGAAAAATGAAACTTTGTGAACCCTCATCTTCTGAGGCAAAAGCGTTGTCACGAAGGCCAGAAGCTTCGATGGATTCAAGATCACCCTCGCCCCAAGACTCTGCCCAATTCGCACCCATGCCGATAAGCGAAGCCATTCCGATACAGGCAACGAGACCAACCGCAAGGACAACTCCTCGGCGATCGTAGGTCAATTCCCCGAGTTTGTAGAACAACCGATTTTCCAGCAGTTTTGGATCGGTTACGGATTCCATACACTTGCCGTAGAAAATTGGTTTATCAATGCATGTATCTAACGGGATTACTTTCCACCTGTAGCTCGGCTTGTTGGCCCAGGCAAGGGTAGCGACTCCGCGCGGTTTTCAACCCGATTGATGATAAAATGCTCTACTCCATCGTTGTCGGTAGGTTCCGTTGATGCCTCGACCTCCAAGCCGAAATCGGTCAACGAGGTTTGGTCTTGTGGTAAGCCCATCTCATCGTTTTCTTGAAACAATTTTGCATCGATTGCATGAGCGTAGGCAACGTCATCGAGAGGTTCAACTGCGATAAACATCTTTCGAGGAAGTCCCCCGCTTAGCGGAACGACGTGAACCATTTCTGCCGGCAATCGGCCGTCAAAATTTGAATAATACGCCATGGTCTCGTCTTGAATTACGAAATCGATTTGATACCAACGGTCATCGTTCGGCATTGGTCGCAAGCGTATGTGGACCATCAACCCGACCTCCTCAGCATCGTCAACAATTCCTGCCTGTTCAATCATCGACTCAAACACAGGACCAAGGAACGTTTTTCCCTCATTTTTCAATTCTTTTGCATGACGACCGTATGTGTAGAGAATACGGTTTTCAGAGAAGTCTTGACGGCAAACAATGACTGTGGTATCGGAATGTTCTCGCATGCAAATATAGAGTTATGTCGAGAGTACTTAATCATAATCAACCAGTGAGGATTCACTCACTCAATACAAGTCTTCATGAGGTCAACGCTCTACCGCAATCCATGGAGCAGGCAATCGTTGGAGGCGGCTGTTTTTGGTGCGTTGAAGGAGCATACAAGCAAATCAAAGGAGTTGCATCAGCACTGCCAGGATATGCTGGAGGGGCTCGGCCCAATCCGACGTATGAGGAAGTCTGCAGTGGGGCAACCGGTCATGCTGAAATTGTCATTGTTGATTTCGACCCTGCTGTGATTTCGTTCGAAACAATTCTAGAGATCTTTTTCACCGTCCACGACCCCACGCAACTCAACCGCCAAGGCAACGATGTAGGAACGCAATATCGAAGTTGTATCATGCCAACCACTGAACAACAAAGAGAAACATCGCACACGATGATCGAAGCCTTCAGTTCAGCATTCAACCGGCCCATTGTTACCACCGTTGAAGAGCCGAAGCACCTTACGCTGGCAGAACCCTATCACCACGATTACTATGCTCGCAACCCATCACAAGGATACTGTGCTATGGTGGTCGGGCCAAAACTGGCACAGGTGCGAAAGAAACTCGCACACTTGTATCGATAATCCACTAGAAGGTCCCTGCGCGAAGTTGAAAGAGTGATTTCTTCTCGTCCTAGTATGGTCAATGGAGTCTTTCAACCACCCACACCCCACAACGAGCCTGTAAAAGGATACAAAAAAGGCTCAAGCGAGCGTGCAGAACTTGAAGCGGAATTGTCACGACAGATGAATGAAGTGTTGGAAATCCCATGCATCATCAACGGCAAAGAGGTCTGGACCGATCATGTCGTTGAACAGGTGATGCCTCACAACCATGGCCACGTCCTCGCAAGGGTACACCTCGCCGGTGAAAAGGAGGTCAGAGCAGCAATAGATGCGTCACTGAATGCACATCATGCATGGTCCACTATGCCGTGGGAGGCACGTGGAGCAATATTCCTCAAAGCTGCAGCGATGTTGGCTGGGGAACGGCGACAAGAAGTCAACGCTTCAACCATGCTAAACCAATCCAAAACCTGCCACCAAGCCGAAATTGATTCGGCTTGTGAACTGATTGATTTCTGGCGTTTCAACGTTGATTATGCTCGTCAAATCTACGAAGATTTGCAACCACCAATTTCGCCTGAGGGTGTCTGGAACCAAAGCGAAATTCGCCCACTGGAAGGATTCGTGTTCTCCATTACGCCGTTTAATTTTACCAGTATTGCTGGGAACCTCCCCTCCTGTGCAGCCATTATGGGCAATACCGGTGTGTGGAAACCAAGTCGTAATTCCTATGTTTCCAACTACAGAATCATGAAACTCATGATGGATGCCGGCTTACCCGCAGGCGTCATCAATTTCATCCCGGGAAAAGCATCCGTTGTGGGTGACATCTGCTTGTCGCATCCGAAACTTGCAGGAATTCACTTCACCGGTTCCACAGCGATTTTCAGAAAATTATGGCGGGATGTTGCCAACAATCTCGAACATTTGGAAAGCTACCCACGCATCGTTGGTGAAACAGGTGGAAAAGACTTCATCGTAGCACATCCAAATTGCGACGAACAAGCACTTGTCGTCGCCCTACTCAGAGGTGCCTTCGAATTCCAAGGGCAAAAGTGCTCCGCAGCGAGTCGTGCTTACATCCCCAATTCCGTCTGGAATCGAATCAAAACAGACTACATCAACGAGGTTGGAAAAATCACCATGGGTGACGTTGCTGACTTTAGCAACTTCATAGGAGCGGTAATCGACAAAAAATCGTTTGACAACATCGTTGGGTACATCGATCGAGCCAATACCGATTCAGGATGCGAGATTGTTACGGGTGGAAACTACGACGATTCAACGGGTTACTTCGTTGAACCGACTACCATTGTTTGCGGCGACCCCATGTACGAATCGATGCAAGAGGAGATTTTTGGGCCGGTTCTATCGATTCACGTTTACGATGATGAAAAATTCCATGATGTGTTGAAACTTTGTGATTCCACATCGATTTACGCACTCACAGGATCCATTTTCGCAACGGAACGAGAAGACATTGAAATTGCAAAAGACGCACTCAGATATAGTGCAGGAAACTTCTACATCAACGACAAGCCAACCGGTGCAGTCGTCGGTCAACAACCGTTTGGTGGAGCGCGTGGAAGTGGAACCAACGATAAGGCAGGCAGTCCACTCAATCTCCTTCGATGGATTTCACCGCGTTCCATCAAAGAGACCTTCACGCCTCCAAGGAGCTGGGGCTACGATTTTCTTGAGTGATGAGGCCAACGGCCTTTCGATTCCAAGGCGTTTTGAACTTTAGGAGTCAGCAACTCACCCCGTCGGTTTTTGGCAATTAGTGAAAGCAAAAACCACCCAATCGAGAGAATTGGTGTGGAAGCAAGCAGCGTCAGTGAGAACCACACAACAAGATTGCCATCCGTTACGCTCCAAGCCCACAGACCTGTGCCAAATACGGTGAGGATGAGAAAGATACGCGATGCTTCGCTGGGTGTTGACATACCACGATGATCGATACGTGGAGCAAACAGTCTGTTGACCCTTGTCATGGTTGTTCATGCTGGATTTCATTTTTGAAAGACTGTTTTGAGGCAAGGGAACCCTTATTGAATGTACTGCTGAGGTTCAACCCCGCAATGATGACTGCTTGAAGCCGACTGCTGTTTCCGTGAAGACTGATGGGCGAACTGAGCGGGGCTCCCTCCCTATTGTTCATTTAGGTCCGACGACCATCGAAAACCATGCAGGGCTCGATTGCATCCTCCACCTCGCACCTGCAGTCGGAATCCAGATGGAACAGCGTGTGGAGAATGTTATCGATCGTAATTCTGTTGTGGGTGTTGGCGCAATTCGTGGTTTTGATTGCTGC
>CALBFP010000013.1 GCA_937894115.1 uncultured euryarchaeote | reverse complement strand
GTAAATCCGTCAATGTCCGAAAAGGAAACGGTTGCATCAAAGGAAACAGTTGCATCAAAGGAAATGAAGTCAACATGGAATACGGATGTTGAAATCGATACGTCGAAGTTTGAAAAAGCGGTAGATACAGCCGTAGAATTTGAGCCTGTTCTTGCAGAGGAAGTACTCGAGCAGACCGGAGTTTCAATCAAAGTTGAGAACAAAGGAGCAGGTACAGTTGAACATCCAGGTATTTCAGAGAATCTAAGCGGCATCAAGCCTTCAATTTCAAGTAACCAGAAACGTCATCTTTTGGTTCCAGTCAATGTCCAAGCATTGGTCGTTCCGCCAGAACCGTCGCATGTTAAGCAGCCAATGCAAAGGAAATCAGGTAAACAAGAATCTGGGAAGGATGAATTGACAAAACCAATTCAATCAACGCATCCGAAGATGGCGAATTTGAAGACAGCATATCGTTCAGCAGACGGTTCAACGGATGGAACCTCTCCTGAGGAGGATTTGAGATGGGATATACCCGGTCCATTTGATTACATTTCCTCAAATCCAAATAAAAGAGGTCACCCTGTTGGAATCCACCTTTTGTGGACATTACCAAAGGCACTTCTTACAGGGAAAATGAAGGCGAAAGAAACCCTGTCAGAGGCATTCGCAGACGTGGATATGGATGAATCGGGATACATCGATCCCAGTGAATTGATTCCGGAACATTTCATCGTTTGTGATGAGGGTTTTGAACATCCATTGACATTCAAGGATGCTGTTGAAAATCGAATCGAATTCATGACTGAGGATGACAGTGAGATTACGAATCTCAATGAATTGTTTGAGTACATGCATCTGCCTGATTTGTGGATTGTATCGCGGAGCGGTATGAACAGTTCACGAAAGACATGGGTGATTGATTCTGTCAATCTTGAAGTGACACCACTCGCATCGTTTTCGTCAAGTTCGCGTAATTCAAAGATTCCTGAAATGACAGCCATTGGACCAAACGATGGAGATTTCTACTGGTCAGCAACGTACGATAACGCGAAGGGCAGATTCACTTTCCATGATTTGCCAGGTAACAGTGATGTCGGGCCATTTGATTATTTTGTCTGTGGTTGGTATTCTGATTCCACAAATGATCCTGTATACATGAAAGCAACAGCCGCTGAAGAGGCATGGTTCAAACGAATCAGAGAAGATTTGCAGTGGGATGTCAATCGAAATTATGTTGACAATGATTTCATCTTCTCAAGCGCCGTTTTTGAGTTCATAAAGGGGGTTGGGAAATGAGCCGAAGAAAACGATTGCGTAAGGAAAAGGCTCAGAAGGTGAAAGAACCGAAAGGGGTTTCTGAAGAATCCAAAAAAGAACGAGATGTGAGGAAACACCCCCCTAGTCCTGTAGGTAATGAAAAGCGCAAGGACAATTTAGGCAACCGAGATTTCATCGATACGATTGGAACTGATTGGCCTCGACAATCACTCTACCATGGTTCCGTTTTGCAAGTTCCATGGGGTCCACAGGTCCCCAAAACCACACCAGTTGAGGTTGACGCCGCTGTTGGAATCAATCAAGAAGAAGCACTTTCAACGTTGATTGCAGCAGAATACACCGAGAACGAGAATCTAGGGACGGCCGGTGGAAAGTTTGAGGAATACTTTACAGGATTTATGCTTGATGTAATGGATGAACTCAATTCAGCAGACGGAGAGTATATTTTCGATCAAACTCGACACAAGCGAACATTCCATTCTGTTGATGCAGGAATTATGTTTGATTACGTAAAACCGGAAGAGAACAGAACTCAAGGAAATGTGACGAAGAGTCAAACGTCATTCCAACCAACGAAAAAGGCCGTGCTAGAAGAAAAAGGAAGCATAAAAGCACCCGGAAAAGAATTTGATCTCATTGGGGTTAATGATAAATCAAATTTACCTTTGGTTTCTGTTCCTGATTTTTCAACAGTTAATAATCCGGAATTGGTTGAACCTGGAATTTTGAAACCGAATGAAGCTCCGCCGCGAAAAGTCACGTCGTATCCTGCACCGTTGTACTACGAAACACTCGATCCTGTGTTGCTCATATCTTCAGAGCGCGCATCAACCCGACCTGCACCAGAAGGATGCTATGATGAAGATAAACTCACGAAGGTACGGACGGTTCAGTGTCTTGTCAGAGATTGGTCCGTAGGAAATGTTCAGATCGCACCTCAAAGCCCAATTCTCCGTACAAGTGGGTACGAATGGTTGCCGATGGAACTTGACCATTTGCTGAGTGAATCAGAATTTATCGCAGCAAGGTTGAATTCTCCTACTTTTGGTATGCTAAAGCCCGATTTAGAACCATATTACAACGGATTGGATACGAGAAGAACGAAACCCCCATTCCCGCACACTGCTTACCATCAGTGGAAGAGACAACCATGGCTTCCAATTTTACTGGACATAGAGTTCACATACATTTCTGAAGAGAAGCACTGGAAGCTTGGAGAAATTGACTATGAACGAACGGATGGTGCTGGGTCAATTGAAGATACAGGCGACGCACCAGTGACCTTGCAGACGCGAGTACCTCTGTCAGCAAATGCAGGGAGCATCGTTGCCAATCAGATTACACGTTTCCTTGAAGCAGAAGATGAACTTGATGAAATCAGCGAGGGTTTACTAACTGAAGAAGAAGAAGATGCCTTTGTTCACTTAAGAGATGATGAATTTTTGGGCCGGGATCTCCTTTCGGCAACATTGGATGGTTTGGATGAATTCGTAAACGACATTAACAACAATACTTCCATAAAATCAGGGTTTGTTGAAATATCAAAATTATCCATTGTTGATGCGTTTGGGCAAGTTATGGTCATCGATCCAACCGGACTCTTCACGTCAACAGCAGGAAGTGATGACCCGCAGGTCAACGTAAGTTTGAGTTTACAGACTTCGGATGATGCTTATGGAAAGATTATGCTCAGGCCAAGAATTCCAAAACCTGCAAGACTTGACTTCAAACTGCTCTCTCATCAAGACGATACGAAACCTTCCACCTCTGAATCCAAATCAGTATTCCTCGGTACGAACAAGAAATCTCCAATTTGTGGATATTTACTTCCTGATCACATTGAATGGGCAATGGAAGTATTCGATATGAATGGTGATGGATGCGGCCAGTTGCGAGTCGCTGACAGAGATTGGTCGCTGGGTGGTATTCAGAAAGGAAGACTTGCTTGGGACAACAATCCTGGTGATGTCTCATCTGCAGGAACTCTCCCTGAAACTGGAAACGTGCACATGGACAGGCTTCTCAATTCGTTAATGGAAATTGGGTTAATTGATGATGAAGAAAAGGACAACCCTGCGGGTGGCGAAGGCGTTCTTTCGGCAATACTAAGAGCGATTGATACGACATATTGGCACAGTGATCCATTTGGAAAGGGTGGCGGTAACCATCCAGGATTCTACATGGGACGGCCAGTTGCAGTTGTACGAGCAGCGATCCGATTACAGGTTGAAGGTGGTGAAAACCAGATGAGTGAAGAGCTCAAGAATCAATTGTTTGAGGTTCGCTTGGGTGCTGCAAGACGGCAGATTGACGGGTTAC
>CALBFP010000012.1 GCA_937894115.1 uncultured euryarchaeote | reverse complement strand
TTGTCGGCAGCCATCCACATCTTGTCCAACAGTGTTCGAAGCGCAACCGTATCATCAACGTGAACAAGGGCGACAAGATCTGCTTCACCCGAGACTTCGTAGATGATTTCAACACCCTCCCATCCAGTGACTTCAGATGCAAAGGAACCGATTTCAGCACCAGGTGAGACCTTGATACGAATTAGAGCAGTAAGGCCGATACCACTCTCTCTGACTGTGTAGCCACGAATGGTTCCGTTTTCTTCCATCGCTCGGATGTGCGTGCGTACAGTTCGCTCACTTGCTCCAACTTCTTTTGCAAGGTCCACATAGGACATTCGTCCATTTTTCCGGAGTTGTGCAAGAATCGCTCGGTCAATTTCTGCAATTCGGGGCATATGTATCGCTCCACATATCGGTATATGAATCCTTTTATCGCCGTATTATGTCAATAAAAACAAAAAATCCTACACATTATGGCAAAAAACCGCCTGAGAGAGACGATAGGTTTAATCTCCGCTGGCACTTTAGGATTCCGTTGAATTGAAAGAGCGTCTCTTCTTGGAAGAGGTGAGAGCCATGTCGGACTACATAACAGGACTCGAGTCAAGAATGGTGCTGGACAGCCGTGGAAATCCAACAGTTGAGGTTGATTGTTATGTTGAGAACAGACTTGCTGGTCGAGCGATTGTTCCATCCGGTGCATCCACAGGTCAACACGAAGCTTTGGAGATGCGCGACGGAGATTCAAACAAGTGGCTTGGAAAAGGCGTCCATCGAGCAGTCGATAATGTACGTCACGAAATATCCGAATTGTTGATCGGTATGTCTGTTGATGAACAACAATCGATTGATGAAGCAATGATTGAACTTGATGGAACCCCGAACAAATCAAAACTTGGCGCAAATGCAATGCTTGGCGCTTCTCTTGCGTGTTTGCACGCAGGAGCAGCATCACATGAAGTGCCGCTCTGGAAGTATATTAGCGGTGGTGCGGAAGGGCAGATGCCCGTACCAATGCTCAACATCCTCAATGGAGGGGCGCATGCGGCATCAAATGTGGATGTTCAGGAATTTATGGTCATGCCTCATGGATTTTCGTCGTTCGCAGAAGGCTTGAGAGCGGGTGTGGAAATCTATCATCAACTCAAGAGCGAACTCAAGACGGACGGATTGCTTGGAGGTGTTGGTGATGAAGGGGGTTTTGCTCCAAACCTCGCAGCAAACGAGGACGGTCTCAAGTACATGGTTCGCGCAATCGAAGGAGCGGGTTACACGACCGATGACGTGGGTATCGCCCTCGATGTTGCAGCAACTGAATTCGAGAAACCAGACGGTTATCACATGGATGGGAAGGTCATGACTTCTGATGAAATGGTCGAGATGTATGGAGCATGGCTGGATGCTTACCCAATACTTTCAATCGAGGATGGTCTTGGTGAAAACGACTGGGCAGGTTGGACCGCGTTAACCAAACAAGAAGGGCATCGTGTTCAAATCGTAGGAGATGATCTATTTGTTACACAATCGAAACGTCTTGCGCAAGGTATCGAGATTGGCGCGGCCAATGCGATGCTGGTCAAGGTCAATCAAGTCGGCACAGTAACCGAGACGCTTGAAGCAATGAATTTGGCAACCTCGAACGGGTTCAACAACGTCGTTTCGCACCGCAGCGGAGAAACTGAAGACACAACCATCGCAGACTTGGCGGTGGGCACCCGTGCAGGGCAAATCAAAACCGGAGCGCCTGCTCGGTCCGATAGGGTATCAAAGTACAATCAACTTTTGCGTATCTCCGAGGAAGTGGAAGATTACCGTTCACCGTTCCAGTGACTACGAAGGGATACACTGGGTTATAAGTCGTGCAAACTGCCGGACACCATGCGCAAATCAATTGTTTGTACACTCATAGCCTGCCTTATTCTGAGCGCAACACCCTACACGGTCGCTGCTGACTCGAATGAAGATATACCAACAAATGCCGCTGCAACAGGAGTTCACAATACCTTGGTGCAAGCGCTTGCTCACGTCGACCTCGTGTCTACGCTTGAAGGAACAGGTCCGTTCACAGTGTTCGCTCCGACCGACCAGGCGTTCCTTGATGCAGGAATTAATTTGGACGATTTCAACAACGACGCCGCAAATTCCACATTGATTGACATTCTCACATATCACGTCGTTTCAGGCTCTGTAATGTCGACCGATCTTACCGATGGAGGCACAGCCGATGCGCTCAACGGAGATAAGATGACCTTTTCCGTAAGCACCTCAGAAGTCAAGGTCAACGGTGCAACCGTCACAAGTGCGGACGTTGTCTCTTCAAATGGAGTTATTCACGTCATTGACAAGGTCCTCGCTCCACCGATCGATGTATTCGTAAGTAACGGAGATATGACTGCACCGTATTACAATTTTTACATGGATTCTTCAGGAAACTACCCTTTGACGGAAATTGACATC
This sequence comes from uncultured euryarchaeote, assembly GCA_937894115.1. Taxonomy (GTDB): domain Archaea; phylum Thermoplasmatota; class Poseidoniia; order Poseidoniales; family Poseidoniaceae; genus MGIIa-L2. Next base: position 675 of record CALBFP010000012.1, on the reverse strand, counting down.
TCCATGCCGTACAAATTCCACCGGTTGTCCAACCCTTCAACGCATCCGTTTTACATCAGCGATACGGGATACAAAGCAACGCCAAGCGGCAATCTCGTCATTGTCGGTGACGGGTCGCACACCTCTGGTATTTCCAACGACGACTCTTTCACTGTATTCTTCAAGGACGGTTTTAGTGTCGATGATACGTTAAACTTCTTTTGCACGGTTCACTCAAACATGATTGGAGAATTTACACTTACAGCGCCCACTCCGGAACCCGTAACACTCGATGACATCCCAACCATCGCGACGAACTCTGGAGTCCACGACATTTTGGTAAATGCCTTGACCAAAGCAGACCTTGTTACAACCCTTCAAACCGCAGGGCCATACACTGTATTTGCACCAACAGATACGGCATTCAGCGACGCTGGAATTGATTTAAACGATTTCAGTACAGAATCCGATATTGAGGTTCTAACCTCGATTTTACTTTACCACGTTTACTCGGGCTCTGTTGCAGCAGCCGATGTTACTGATGGTATGACAGCGACCATGCTCAACGGCGAAAGTTCGTCGTTCACAGTAAATTCAGATGCTATCCTCATCAACGATGCGACGGTAATCAGCGCCGATATCCTCGCCTCGAATGGTGTGGTTCACGTGATCGACGAAGTGTTGTTCCCTCCATCG
>CALBFP010000011.1 GCA_937894115.1 uncultured euryarchaeote | reverse complement strand
GATAGTGGAGGAGGTCAAATGCCAACACAACCAACAGCAGAATCAACAGCATCAACTGCTGCTAGGTCAGTAGATGCGAGGTCGTCATATGTTGAGGCTGGAATATCCCCAAAACCATCGTCGGGACGGGGAGCAATATTTGCCGCAATATTGGCTGTAATCATGATAATTCCAGGAATAGTATTGCTAATAATTGGTGGCGTAATGGCAGAGGAGTTCATCGAAGATGTGCCGGGATTCTCTAGTTATACTCTAGAGATCATTGATGAAGACGGTTTAGGTGACCAAGGGTTCATTATTTTCATTCCAGGAATGCCTGGCGATTTCAACGGCAATGGAATGCATGATTATTGTGAAAATGTAATCGTGAATGCAACTCATTCGGGAGCTTGGATGAGTGACCCGTGGACAGGATGGTCTTCATATAATGAGCCGGATGAAACAAGGCAAGTATTCGAACTTGAAATTTCTGACAAAAGTAGCGGTTGCGATGCACAACACTGGCCAAAAGAAAAATGGATAAATGATGGTGCTTTCCAACTGGTAAAACTTGGACGTGCTTGTTATGGTTGTATGGCAGGGAGTACGACAATTACTGCAGAATATGCCAACGAACCACAAACACCTGTTGACTACGACGGCCTTCCAAGTATGTGGATTCAGGATGGTGAAAAAATCAATGAATCCACTGTCCTGACAATTATTGGAGCGATTTTAACCGGAATTGGTGTATTGACTCTCGTTGGTTTAGTAATAATAAAGATCGCAAAATCCAAAGCAGCAGCGCACGCGGTTCACGATGTGGAAAAAGACCCAATCGAGATTTTTAAATCTAATCCAGGTCAACCGGTGCGCTTCAGAATCAATGATCCTCCGAAGGGGGGAGACGCATGGGTAGGCATCTATCCTGCAAGCACAGGTGATCAAGACCATGGAGACCGGTGGCGTTGGCTGAGAGATATTGATGTTAACAGCGCCACTTTACCGGGACAATCTGCAGGCAAGTGGAGCATTCGCGTCTTCAAAGATGGCGGATACAAGCTCAAGCATCGCTTGGATTTCGAGATTCAGAGCCCTCCTCAACAACCCGCTACACCAACCTCATCCAATGACATAGTCGAAGGAAAGGTAGCCTTCAAGAGCGTGCATGGTAAGTACCTGAGTGCCCAACCTGACGGGCGTGCCGAATGGAACCGAGATAGAGCAGATGCCTGGGAATATTTCCATCTTGAGAACCGGAAAGGTGGTAAAATCACTCTCAAGGGTGCGCACGGCAAGTACGTGTCAGCACAACCCGACGGTAGCGTGCAAATCAATCGCGAGGCAGCACCACAAGGTGGTTGGGAAGAGTTCACCGTCGAACATCAATTCATTCAATCAGTAGGAAGAGGCGGCTATACTGCCGTTCGTTTGAAGTCCGTTCATGGAAAGTATCTGAGCGCACAATCCGACGGGCGTGTTGAGTGGAACCGTGACCATGCGCCAGATGGTGGCTGGGAAGACATCGACATGGAGTACGTAGGAAATGCAACAATCACAACCGCCAAATCGAAATACACGATTGATGAGGGCATCGATTTCTCTTTCACCGCACCCAAACTACCCGATGACGCTTGGATAGGAATCGTAC
>CALBFP010000010.1 GCA_937894115.1 uncultured euryarchaeote | reverse complement strand
GACACGAAGATGTCACAACTGCGATGGACATTGAAGTTGAAAGTTCGGGTGTTTCTGGAACGGTTACGTGGTCTGGATACGGTGACTTTTCTGGTGAGCCTTTGGTCGAAACCGATTTCATCCTGAGAAACATATGGTCGATGACTGAGAACTACACCTTCACCACGACAAACGGATCTTTTGAAACCGATGAGAATCGCCGTCTTGTTGGTACAGGACAGGCAACGTTTACCGATGAAGGAACCTTCACCAGTGACGGCGTGGCCCTAGCCTACGACTTTACTGGAAACTTCACCCGAGACATTTCGGATGGACGTGTGTTTTCAGGTAACGGTACGTGGTTCGGAAAAGGTATCATCGAGGCCAACTACATTGAGTTCGATGATGAAAATGAAACGCTGCTGGACTGCGGCGAAAACGATACAATGCCAGATGAAAACGCTACGCTGTGTTTGATTTCTGAAGGCGCCGACTTCTCGACGTATCTTTTGGATGGCCAAGTGGTTGCTAACGGTCGGTTAACTTCAGACGGCATCAGTACCTTGACCAAGGAACTGAACGGTGAAACCTTTGAGGGAACGGGTATCTTCCAAGGAATCGGTACCCTCAACGGAACCGGTACCTTCGTCGGACCTGGAGCGTTCAGTGGAAGTATGGTCGAACCGGGTTCGTTCTATCAGACGGGACTCGTTCCGGGTGTGTACAACATGATTGCAGTCATGCCCAACGGTCGTGAAATCCTTCTTCCTGACCCGGTCAACGTCGGTCAAGAAGCTTCGTTCGACTTGCAGATGAACGTACCAGCGTCGTTGTTCGCAGACAAATTGATGACCATGTCAGGTGAAAACCTTCCAAATCAGGAAGTTCAACTCATTGATTCCGAACTTGGTGAGGAAAACATGATTGTTCTTGTCTCCGATGATGAGGGCAATGTCAGCTACGGACCTATTACTGCGGGTGAATACTACATCCGAGTCGACCTTGACGAGGATGGCTTTTACGAACTCAATCAAAGCATGTTCGTGTTTGATGAGCCTGAAAACCTCACCTTTGACATTGGCGTTCCAGAGATGTACGACTTAACAATCACACTCAACGGACCAGAAGGCTTCGATGTTGCTGGACGTGTCGTGAACTTCTCCGATCCGCTCGGAATAGAACCTGTTGACGTCGTTTCTGATGAAAACGGAATGGTTTACGTGGAGTTGCCGGTTGGAGAATGGTCGATAAGCGACAACACCGATGAAGACTACATCCTAATCGAGGAAGTTGAAGTCGAACAATCGGATCTCAATCTCGAGTTTACCTATTCCACATCGGTTTGGGTTAACGGCTCAGTGAGAGCGCCTGAGGTTGCAGGACTTACCTACGAGGAATGGCTCGAACAACCTGAGGAAGCGAGAGTTACCGAACCAGCCCGCTCCGCAGCTGTGCGCTTCCATGGCAACGGCTTAGAGTTCACAACTGTGACCGATACCTTCGGAAACTACAGTCAACGGCTCCCAGCAGGTATGACCTTCAACATGAACGTACAAAGTTCGGTCTCAAGCGTCGCCTACGGTCGTACAGTTGATGTGACGGAAGGCATGAGCAACCTCGACGAGATTCTCCTTCTGCAGACCGCAACAGTTGTTGGTGGAATTTATCTCTTTGATAACGAAACCAACTGGAATCAAGACATACCAAATTACGAACCGGTGGAAATCCATGCGGTTGGTGAAGATGGTGTTGTTTGGAAGACGAAAACCGATCAATCGGGTTCGTTTATCATGCAAATTCTCGACGGTACATGGACGTTTAGCGTTCCCGATGCGGATTACAACGTAGCACCGATTACGGACTACGAGGTCGTTGTGGAAGACGGTAACAATCCAGAGCCAGTTGCTTTGATTGCGAATCCGAGCAACAGCACGGTTACGCTCAACGTGTTCACAGATTTGGGAGACGGTGTCTTCGAAAACGGAACCGCCATCCGACCCGACTTCCAGTTGATTCCTGTGTCGGAAGTCGGTCAACAGGTCAATGTTACATCGGATGATTACACAGAGGATGGAATCGTTGAGGTTGTTCTCAGTCCAGGTATTTATGCGATATCGACCGACAATCTGGATGCATCCGATGTCAACGCATCCGACGCCTCCTTGGAAGTTAACGGAGTTCTCGACGTCATACCAATCGGTCTCACCGGTCCAGAAGAACCCGTTCTTGTCCCAATCGTCGATGAATGGCGCATGAACGGAACCGTTTCGTTTGCAAACGGCTCTGCTATGGTTGAGAGCTTCTTGCTTTCCACACCCGACGGTTCTGACTACGTCCCGATCTCGGTTGACCAAGACGGTTCCTTCGCAGCCTACGTGCAAAGCGGTGAATACATTGTTGTGGTTGCACCTGCAATCAACGGTGATGGAGTCATGGAGTCGCTCCGAATGCCGATAACCATCGATGCTGATTCAAGCCAGCGAACCGAACTTTCGCTTGCTTTGGTTGAAACCGTGGAGGTCTCTCTAACGTTGAAGGAGGCTGGAACGGATTCCAACCTCGTTGGCAAGCGCGTTGTCTTGGTAAGTCACGATGGGTACGGTAACATCACCATGAATCCGTCCGATGCCGACGGAAACGCTTCGCAATTGTTGATGCCAGGGACATGGAGTTTGTACATGAATGCGTCTGCATCTCAGCGTTATTGGACCGTTGACACTTCTGCAGAACCTGTATTGCTCAACGCCAACACCTCGCTTGGCAACGTCTATGCAGCGTTGGAGGTAGAAATCGGCGGTAAGGCCTTCTGGGATACCAATGAGGACGACATCGCTGATGCCAATGAAGGTGTGAAGGAAGCGAATGTGACCATCCAAGGAGGAACCATCGATACGGTCGTAACAACCGATTCCTCTGGTGTATGGCGAATGTATGTACCGATCATGGAGAACTATACCGTAACCGTCTCCAAAGACGGATTCGGTTCTGTCTCTTACGATGACAACAACACAGGGACCTATGTTGTTGAAAACCAACCCGTTTCACAGGACATTGAGATGTTGGCTGCTGAGGTAACCATTACGGGCTCAGTAACCGATATCATCGATGCAACTCGACTCGACGGTGCTTCCATCACGCTTTATGGAACATCGGAAAACCAGCAAGAATCCATTGCTGTTTCAGGAACTCTTGAGAATGAGGTTCTCTCGTTCAATGCAGTGCTTGAACCAGGACAATGGGTGGTTGTTGTTTACGAAGATGATGCTCCATTCAACGGCGGCGGTGTTGCGGTTGGATTGCTCGATGCTGAAGTCCTGAATGGCGGAAGCATTGAACTTGTGATGAGCAAAGGTGGATGGGTCGATTTGACCACAAAATTCGATTCCTTCGGTTTGCAAACGTTCAATGCAGGAACAGAGGATCCTGAATCTCCGCTCTCAGAAATCGTCGAAGTCGAAGTCGACCTTGGCGACGGTAAGAGTTGGAACCTTCCACTGGAATCGGATGGAACCCTTGAGGTTCTGCTCCCTGCTGACTCGGCCACGTTCAATTCCGAGTTTACTACGGTTCAACGCGACCTTACGATGAATTACACCGCTGGAATTACGATAGACAACGGTGACGAAGGACGAACAAATGCCTTGTTGAATTACAACAGGAAGACCAACAGCGACGTATTGCTCAGCATAACCAATGTATCCAATGCTACAGTTCTTGGTGACGAGAACCGAGATTTGCGTGCGGTTGTCAACGAAAACGATGCTGAGAATTACACAACCATCGAATTCGATGTTGTCGCCAATTACCAAGGAACAGAGATCAACGACCCGTTTGTTGTCACTGGAACCGTAACGGTGTCTCCTGATCAAGACAAATGGAAGATTGAATTCTACAATGGTACAGAATCGGACCCAGAATGGATAGAGACCACGACCGCACAACTCGGTATCGGTGATGTTTCTGAGAATGCAACGCTTGAAGCAACCGTTCGTGCACGAATCGTGCTGCCCTCTGTCGAGGCTGCATGGTGGCTTGAGAACGGTCATGACGTGAACATTCGATTCTCTGCTGACAGTGGAGACATGAGTGAGGTATCGATCAACGTTGAAGTTCCACAAACCTATGGATTGAACATAACCGATGCAACTTCAACTGTAGGTGTTGCACCGGGCGGTTCGACAACCGTGTCGATGACCATCAACAATCTTGGTAACGGTGATGATTCCTTCACCTACACGGTCGTAAACAATTTGGAAGGTTGGACCATCACTCCAATGAACGGTGTAGCGACCGTCGCAAAGGAAAACACTCGCGAACTCGCTTTCGCTGTTACGGCACCTGAAGGATTTGATGAATCGTCTGTGACCATGGAGGTTCGAATTACGAGCGAGGACGGTGAGACTCAGGTTTCTCAAGAAATCAAGATAGAGTCTGCACGAATCGATTTGGAATGGGATGAGGACCTCTCGGTTTCCAAAAGCAACGGATTTGCGGATGTTGAACCGAACCTCGTCGTGATTGTTATCGATAACGACGGATTACGTTCGGCAGAAAACGTCACCGTTACGCTCTCGTACGATGATGTAACCCTCAACAAGTCACTACCTGTTTCAGCGAGCAGTTCAACGGATTTCGAATTTATACTTCCCGAAGCGGCGAGTCAAGGCATAACACGGTATGATGTTAGGGTCGAAGTTTCTGAAGAGGACAGCCCGTACGTTGAAGGCGATCTCGTGGATGATGATTTCGGAATCGAATATGTGGTTCAGGGATCGGATGATACATCGAATCCAATTGTAATCATAACAATCATTGCGCTGATTGTGCTCATCTTGTACTTCGGTTTCAAGGCGTCCGCTCGAGCACGTGGTTCAGGCAGCCGTTTCTGATTCGTATTCAGACAAGAGTTGATACACCAGAACCACCGATTGCGGTGGGAAGGGCATGGACGAGTTGCGTGGAGTTGAATTGCTCCCAGAGCCGGGAGAGCCGAAGATTCTCTCAGCTGTGGATTCCTCCACCAAAGGACACGAAGCCCAATGGAGGGCTGAGGTAACCGGGTGGGCACCTCTCGTTCCTGAGACCGTACCGTTCAGACCGAGACGGGTCTTTTCGCTTGCCACGGGCATTTTTGGTGCTCTGTTTCTCGCGATTCTTGTGGTGTTGTGGCAGTCGGACCTGTTGTTGTTGGAACTCCCTCCCGCAAGTTCAGAGTGGGCATTTGAAGAGTCTGAAATTAGGGAGTTACAGGACGATGGCCTATCGGGAGAAGGGGTCCGTGTCTGTATGGTTGATACAGGGCTTTCACTATCGCATACCTCCTTCAACGAAGCGGATGTCGTGTTCAAGGATTTTGTTGGGAATTCTGTAGAACCAAAGGACTACGGTTCGATTGCTCACGGTACATTGATGGCAGGAATTCTGTTGTCCAACGATTTTCAATTGGGGATCGCTCCCAACGTAACACTGGGTATGGCTGCCGCTTTGAGCGCAGACGGTGAGGACAATACGGGCTCTGAAACCAGAGTCGCTAAGGCGATTCGGTGGTGCATTTTTGACTTTGAAGCAGACATTATATCGCTGTCATTGGGTGGGGATCAAGATCAATCAACATCAAGAGAGGGTCCCGCAGTTGCAGCAACCCGACAAGCCATTGATCTCGGAATTTTTGTGGTTGCTGCAGCTGGAAACGACGGGGGGTCGTCCGATGACGGCTACGTTAGTGCTCCAGGAAACGTCAATCTGGCAATAACGGTTGGAGCTTCGAGCCGAGACGGTTCTGTTTGGGAGCAATCTTCGATGGGAGAGCCCACCGATTCTGAAGGAAATGCGAGAGTCGTTCCTCACCAAAAACCAGAGCTCACGGCGCCTGGGGTTGAGATTGTATCAACAGGAACGGATAATCTGTGGTACACTTCCAGTGGTACTTCGGATGCCACAGTGTTTGTTGCAGGTGCACTAGCGCTCATTCTTGAGGCACACCCTGAACTGAAACCTATGGCAACCTCGACTACAGCCTGCATCGAATTGGTGAAGCAGGCACTGGTGGATTCGATGGGACCCAATCCGGATCATGACTCAACCAAAGGCTATGGTGAATTACGAGCCAAATCGTGGCTCAGTCAGGTCTCTGTAGATACAACTTGTTGAATTTCACATCAGAATAATTTGATATTTATTTATAAATTTGATACTATTAATGCCAAAAATATGATATTTTAATAAAAATTTGATATTTTTATTGATGTCATCTGGGGCGCAGTATTATATTTGTTCGGTCATTGCAGCAAATAAGAGGAATGAACATGCATTTTACAAATGTTGGAAAAAGTGTAGGATTGGTCGGGCTGCTCTTGGTGTCCCTGATGATCGGATTGGTCAGTGTACCATCTGTAAGCGCGGTCAATGAGACTGCAAACGGTACAATCGTCACGACGGAAACCTGGAGTGGTACACACACGCTTACCGGAGATGTCACTGTTGCTGAAGGTGCTAAACTTGTCATTAATGCGGGTACAACAATCAACATACCTGCGGGTGTGTTCATAGACGTTGAGGGTGCAATATGTGCTGGTTCAGCGGCATGCGGTGCATCTCAAGGAAGTGCATCTTCACAAGTACAATTTGAATGGGCCACTCCTTCGGACTATTCGGTTACGGGAAGATGCTACCAACAAGGAAGTCAACTTCTCAACAACGTCGATGCTGCATGTGGTTCAGGTCTAATCATTCGAAGTACCATCAACCAAGCATCAACTGGAATGTCGTACGTTTCGTTCAACAACGCCTACGGATTCCCAATTTACGTTCAATCGCAACAAGCGGTCCAGTACGGTACGCTGATTTTCGACGGCTCGTCAACAACAGTGGACAACCTTGCTTTCTCAAACATCAACACATCAAACGTCGTTGCTCTCGATTTCGCAGCACCGACAATTCGAGACTCTACGTTCGTTTTGGGAGATGATGGACGGGGTTATGACGCAGCTGCAGTGCGTGTGTACGACGCCGGAGCAGGTATCCTATCGGCTTTGACCATCACGGGTTCCACACTTACCGGTAATACCCAAGCTCAGTGCGGAAACCAAGGTGGCGGGCGTGTTTTGATCTATGCTGAAAACTCCTACATATCGATGGACAATCTCGACATCAAGGACAATGCATTCGGTGTGTTCTTCAAAGGCTCATCAGGATCGCTTGGTAACAGTACATTCGATGTCCTGTGCAACGCTATTGACACGAACGCTTACAAGTCAACAGGAGACTTTGCTCACACTCTCTATCTCGACAACAACGTCATCACCACCGGTGAAGGCGCTGGAATCACAGCGTACGACGGGGCGATTGTTTCCGCAACAGGCAACACAATATCAGGTGCTTCGGATGGCTCCGGATTCGGGATTCGTGATTCAACTGTTATGGCACATCAAAACACAGTTGGACCCATTGGCGGATACAACGGGTTCTGGGTCTTTGGTCAGTCCGAGGTTGAAATTCAAAACAACACGATTCAAGACACTGCTAAAGAACCGATTCAGATAGGTGAATACCACTATCGAGATCAGGGCAGCAACTACCCAGCTCCTTCGCCAAATCGAGCCTACATTGCCGACAACATCATCTCAAACAATTCCGGTACTTGCAATTCAGCGTTCATGTACGGTGGCGATTTCCAATGCCCTGCAATCCATTTGTTCATGTCCTCTGCGACGATTCTTCGCAACACGGTTTCAAACAATGCAGGTGACGGTCTTCGAATCAAGGGGTCGATCGTGAACGTACAAGACAATACGGTTGAGGCAGGTCAATTTGCAGCAAACATATCCCACTTCGACAATCAGTACGGACAGAAGTACGGTTCAATCGGATACTTCTCAGGAAACACTTGGTCAAACGCAACGCAGGTCTACAACATTTCCGAATCACGCGTAACGGTCCAATCGGAATACATTCCAGATGTTCTCGGCGAATACACCCACCCTGTTATGCTCCAGTGGCTCGGTGCTGAGTGTCCGTTTGTTCAATCCGAATGTCTTCTCCTACCCGATACAGCCATCGTTCCTCCCAGAGAGATGCCGCTATCGATTGAGTTGGTGAACAATTCGACCGTGTTTTCGTTCGCTGATTTGCAAAATTTCGATGCATCCAAGATTCACGTTCAAAACCAAAACTCCGCTTGGGGCTCACAGGTTCGACAAGGAGAATTGGTACGGTATCAAGTGAAAGCACAAAACAGCAACGTTGCTGGTGCAACGGTGATTATCAAAGATGCGACAGGATTGCCGCTTTACGAACTAACGACGGACAGCTTTGGTTTCACCCAACAAGTTTCGCTTCCATCCGATTTCCTGCTTGACCGAAATTGGAATCACGTTGTTGGAGAAACGGGTGTAACCGTACCAGGTTCGGACCCTTCGAACCCAGAGGTGCTTGACGAGGACACGTGCTCTGATGGATACGACAACGATGGTGATACCTTCGTCGACGAAGCAGATCCAGACTGTGCAAACGGTCGAGAATTGCCGTTTTACATCGTTGAGGCTTACAAATTCGGAAAGGGTAAGAAAGACTTCGACTTTGTTCTTAGTGGTCCGATTGATGACGTCATAAGCTTGGACAACCAACGGCCAAGTGTAACCGTTGAGCAATACGATGGGGATTCCTTTGCCATCAATGCGGTTATCACCGGAACGGCATGGGATGGTCAATCGGGTCCGTATCCGCTTGACATCATCGCTTATGACCGACAATTCGGATTTGTGGAGCGTGTCGAAATCCAGCCTCCAGGAAGCACGGATTGGTATTACGCTGTTGACACCTCTGGTGCCAACGGAGAGTTGACAAAAGAGAATCATCCGTTCAAGACATGGTCGTTTACATGGGACCTTTCCGCACACCCTGACGGTGAGAGCGATGTTACGTTCAGAATTCGCTCATACGATGGATTGGATTACTCCCCAATCGAGGTTCGTAAATTCAAATTGAATCTCGTTCCACCAACGCTCTATCTCAACGAACCGTTGGACGGATCAACGCATTCGAATGGAAAGATATTGTTCACAGGTACTGCATCAGATCCGTATTCAGGAACGTGGGGTTCAGACCTCCAAGACATCTGGTTTGACGTAAGTGGACCAAACGGCTATTCATCGCACTTTGCTGTCGATGCTTCGGTCGCTTGGGCTTACGAGTGGAATTTTGAGGAGCTTGAAACGGGCCAGTACACCTTTGAGGTATGGGCCAGTGATAGTGATTTCTGCGATGATGAACAAGGACCCTGTGTCGTTTCAACTCGAACAGTCAACGTGTTGAATGACAACATCATACCCATCGTTGACCTACTCGAACCAGACGGTACAGAGGCAGTACGAGCAGAATCCAATACACAGTTGATTGGATTTGCAAGTGACGGAGCGGATGGCACCATTACACGGGTTGAAATCGAAATTCTCGATTTGGCAAGTGGCCTTATTCTCAACGACGGACCCGGGCCGGTTACGAATTTTGTTCAATCCGGACCCGGTTATTCATGGTCGGCTGTGTGGGATACGAGCAAACTCACTCACGAGCGACAATACGAAATTCGCGTTAAAGCCTATGATGGAGAGGATTATTCGGTTGAGGATGTCGTTCGAATCACGATTTCGAAACCAAGTGATGCCAACAATATTCCTCCACAATTCAATGCCACCAATTGGCCAAACCAAATCGTCATATTCTGTGTCGTCGATTCAAACTCAGAAAATCAATGTGGAAACGGAGGATCCATCGACTTGAAAGAATATTTCGTCGATCCAGATTCTTCCTTTGATGAGCTTAGTATCGACTTCTATGACGATTTAACAGACCCTACGGACGACACGCATCAATACTTCATCGACATTGACAAAGACGGTGTTGCAACTTACGACCCATCGATTAAACAAAGCAATGAAGACATTACGACGTGGACCATCGAAAACGTACGCTTCATCGTTCGGGATAAATTTGATGAATCGGCAATATCGCGAGATGTGACCTTCTTCGTGACACCGATCGAGTTTGATGTCAGTGAATACACCACATCAGTATCGGCCTCGACACCTGCTACGTTCAACGGAACAGGCCTTCCTGGAGCAAGAGTCGTTGCTTCTTCCCTTTCAGGAATCCCAATAAAAACCGCCATTGTTGATGCAACGGGAACTTGGTCCATGGAGATTAATCTTCAAAATCTTGGTCAAAAGTCTCGAGACATAACGTTTGAAATGGACGGTCAAACCCTTGGAGGTAATGAACCCACGTCATTCAGTGTATCGGTTGACTCGGGCGATGAGGGCTCAAACCTGTTCCTCATCATTGCCATCATAGTTGTTGGCATCCTGCTTCTTGGTGCTGTTGGATACTTCTTTATCGAGTTTGAAGAGCTTGATGACGAAGATTTCGACTCAACACAGGAATACGAAGAGAAGGTCGACCCGTATGCTTGGGGTAAGAAGGAAGTCGTTTCTCAACCTCAACAAACGCAAGCAGAATCGGTTGCAGAACAAACTTCCACTCCACAACAATCGGCCCAGCATCCTGGGTGGTTGTGGGATCAAGAGAACAACCAATGGGTGCCCGATCCAAATTACCAACCACCTGCACAGTAACAGGTGTGATTGAATGATGGCAAAACCTGGTGTACAGGAGAAGGTGCTTCTGCACCTTCTGGATTATGCTGATTTCAAAGAAAAAGTAGAGGTACCCTTTGCGCTTTCTCAGATGGGAATTGCAAATGCAGTGGCGATTGCTCGATCAAACGTTCCGAGGGCAATATCCGGTCTACGAGATCAGGGTCTACTCGTTGAACGTCAAGCCCATGTTCAGGGTGTAAGTCGGAAAAGAAAGGCATACTTTCTGACGGATGCTGGTATTCTCGCTGCAGAAGAAACCTGGGGCAGATTACGCGAGTTCCAATTCCGATGCATCAATACTGAGGGTGAAACACTCTCAACCTCCCTCGGAGGTGCTCATGAAGTCCTTCCATTTACAATGAGGCCGGTCGACATCATTCGATATTTGGATGACAATCTTATTCTGGATGCACGCTCACTTTCAGAAGATCTTATCGAGCGCGACCTGTCGAAACAAGTTGAGAAGCAACTCGTCACATCGCTTGGAGATTTACCAAGGCTACGCCATTTCTTTGGTCGAGAAAAAGAACTGGACAATATGGTCAATCTCCTCGATGCTCGAGCGACGACGCTTATGATACCGGGTATTGCTGGGATTGGTAAAACCACCATCGCTGCAAAACTGATTGAACGCTTCATGCACCGTAGGAACCTTCTCTATCACCGTTGTCAAGATTGGGAAGGTTCGCGAGCGTTGTTTGAATCGCTTGCAGAATGGTTGCTCAACATCGGTGATTCCTCATTTGCAGACTATCTCGCTGCAACCCCGGTGCCGAAACCGGACGATGCGGCTAGAATTCTCATCGATTCGCTGGAAAATACTCCAACGCTTATCGTCATTGATGACTTTCACAAAGTATCGGATGCCATTCTTTTCCAAACCATTCAATCCATGACCCTCGGCCTGCTTGGTTCGGAAGAATCGATCGGTTTGGTCATCTTCTCTCGTTCGTTCAAACCGGTTGTTCCGACCAAAGATGCGGAAGGACGCATTACGAGTCTTGTGCTCCCTCTGGACGGCCTTGATTCCGATGCAGCTCGAAACATCCTTACAGGTTTCAAAGATCTTTCCACAGAACAATGGCTCCACATCCACGGATTGTCAAGAGGCCATCCTTTGGTTTTGGAACTCATCAATCGTGGTGCATCTGCTGGTGCCTTCCACGACACGCTCGAGCATTATGTCACGAAAGAAATCTTTTCGAAATTGTCCGCTGAGCAAAAACGTGTGTTGACCGTTCTTTCGATATTCCGAGAGTCGGTCAATCTTGATGCGCTTTTGGCTCACGAACTTGACATTGATGTTTTGGACAGCTTGGTTGAACAGGGCCTTGCACGACAGGTCGATGCGGATGTTTACGACGTGCACGATTTGATACGCGAATTCTTGGTCCGTAGCATTGATGAGCAAACCAAACAAACCGTGCACAACAATTGTGCACAATACTACAGCAAACTTAGCAAGTCATCGGAGACAACACTTGAACAGATTTACCATGAACTTGCTTCCGAACACGAACAAGAAGCCATCGAAAAAATTGTTGAATTTGGTCGACAACTCGTTTCTCAAGGCCACTTGGAATTGCTCAGTTTGATCGAAAGTGTCAATGTTGAACGACTAAAACCCTCCTTGATGGCACCAATGATGCAATTGCAAGGTGATATTCTGCTCATGCTCGGACGATTCGAACAAGCTTCTTCAATTTTTGAAACGGCAACAGCAGCTGCAAAAGAAGCAAAACTTCCAGTTGTTTATTCCGAGATTCTCGGTTCACAAGCAGACATCGCCATGAAGCAAGGACAGACCGATAAAGCGCTCGCAGCGCACAAAGAAGCATTGGAGGTTCAAGTTGAACTCGGCGATGCAAAGGGAGCAGCCCGCTCCTACAACAACATGGGGTACTTGTACCGAAGGAAAAACGATCGAGCTAAGGCACTTGAAGCATACTCGGAAGTTGAGGCAATCATCAGTGGTGATGAATCGCTCTTAGGCGCACAAATTATTCTGGGACGTGCTCTTCTGGATTTGGGTGAAGTTGAGCGGGCGCGAAAGCATGCCTTTGAAGCGTTTGAGCGAGCAGACAAAGCCGAGGATTTGCTTGCCCATGCTCGAGCCCAAGCCTTGCTGGGGCGCTATCATGCAAAAATGAACGATGCGGAGACTTCCATGCATCACTACACAGAATCGTTGAACATTATGTCGGATGTTGGCGATCCCGTTTCGATGGTGGAATTGATGATTTTGTTGGGCGAAGTCCTTGAAGACAGTGGACGCAGTGAGGAGGCCTTAGAGCGCTATCGTGAAGCGTTGATTATCGCAGAGGCCAACGATTTGCGAATGCAAATCGGTGAGTTGCTATCTAAACTCGGTGGCGTTGCACCCGACAGGCAACGTCGCATGGAGTATCTCCAACGGGCCTTGGCAGTATTCCGTGAATTGGGCGCCCGCACCCGAATGCGTGAAGTCCAATCGCAAGTGCATTCGGCCATTATGGGTCGTTAGAACATCGGTCGGTCGAGTTCGATTGAAACAACACCGTTGTTGTAGACAACCCATATGGATTCAACACCTGCAAGTTCGATAACACCTGTATGAGGTGCGGAACCAGTTCCAGAAAGTGCTCTCTCTGTATCCAAGTCGCCTCCTGCGTCGTACAGGATGAGACGAGTATCCGTTAATTCAAGCGTAAATTGAGACTCATCTGCCTCCGTGGATCTCCAATAAACCTGTTCCGCATAGGACGAATTCGCAATCCTGCTAGCGATGTCGGTGCGTTCGATTGCAGCCGATAAATCGTTCATGTTTGCATCAATTGCCTCTTCATTCCAGCGTTCACGTGTTGCAGATTCGATGTCGTATATCCATATACTGAACATGGTCAGTAACAGAACACCGAGCAGGAAGGTAAAGACGTAGCCAAGTTCGGTTGCGGCAGCTTCCCGATTGTTCTGCAAAGCGTTGCCTTTCACGCAATCACCTCTGAGATGTGAGCATCAAGGGAAGAGATTTGCAGCGAAAACTGAATCGGTTCCCCAGCGGTGTGCCAGACAGATTCTACCGTGCCAAAGCCAGGATCGGGGACCCATCCAACATAATCGAACAACAAATCCAAGCGACCCGGATAAACGGTCCAGTCTTCACTGGCATCCAATCCTCCAGTTGAGGATTGTGCAATTGCGGAACCGTACGGTTCGGCCCACCCGCGTCGAACTTCATAGGCAACATCGCTTGCAAGTGAGGTCCGTTTCGTCATGGTTACCTCCATGGATAATGTCCCTCCACCATACGAGGAGTCGCTTGACGGGTGGAGGGCAGGTATGGTTGCTGCAAATCGGGGGCCAGGCCCTCCTCTGTCAGCAGGTGCGGCGATAACGGTTGGATTGTATTCAGGGTGATTGGTTAACACCGCACCACCACTTACGGCTACCTCCATGCCCGTAACCGACGATTCAAAGTCGTACACGAATCGAGAAACTTGCATAACCCATGCACTTGCGATTGGTGTGTACGGCTCTTCCACAACCAATCCGTACAAATCGATCTGCAAACTTGCGGGATAATCTCCGTCTTGCCACGCGGTTTGAAGATCAACGATGCTTCGCCCGCCCATGCTTGTCCATGGCATCTTCAAATCGATCCATCCAGAAGCGGTTATGCCAATTGAAACGCATCGTCGTGCACCGTCATGATGCCCATGAAACAGACCGATTGAGCCGTGCTCAACAAGGGCATAGACGCCATGGCCTTCTGTGGTGTTGATGAATGCCTCCTGATCGCTGACCGGAACGGACACAGAATCGCCGGATTCGAGTATCGTCTCATTGGTAACAAGGGTCGAGACATTCACAACGGATTGTTGACCGTTGCTTCGCAGTTCGATGTTGAATTCATTCGAGTTGTTGACATGCATTTGCATCCCCGACTCCATACCTGTATCGATGGCTCCCAGCTCATAGACGCCTGTTGGTTCATTTGAATGCGTCCAAGTAACCGAAACGGGTATGTTGCTTTGCAATGCACTTGCACCATCCAGTTCGCTAGGCGGCCACGCAATGCTGTAACTGCTCATGGCATCGATGGTGATTCCTGACCCCCTCCATGTTACTGTTGCACCCTCATCGTTTGGATTTGAAAGCAGGAGATGACCTTCCATTGTTGGTGGTGTAAAGGAAGTGCCGTGAATCGAACCGGTTTGGCTTTTCCAAGTCGTTGCCCCCTCCACTCCACCTACGGATAGCATCAGTTGAGCGTCCGTTGTTGTGGTAATGTGGACCACTTGTGGGGTATTGAGTTCAATTGTCTTGTTCCATTTTGTACCGACATTAAGGAGGTCTGAAGCAAGAGCAACTTCGGTAAAATCGCCAAAGTCTCCATTGCCGCTCACCATCATCAATTCATTCGCTACGATGTTGAGGTCAACCGTTCCTGCTGGCAAAGGTAACGCCCAAGAGCGTCCTCGACCGTCGGCACCGGCATCGGTTGGACGAACCTCTGTGGTTCCACGATCACCTCGCATCCAGTGAACAACAAGTTCTTGCGAGGATTGAATGGACCATTGTTCTTCATCAAACGACCATTGTTGTACATCATCGACAAAAAGCTTGGCTGTTTCTTGAACAACTCCATTTCTCAGCAAATCAATTTCTATGGGTCCAAGTGGAAAACTCAACCCGGGTTTTGTTGTCAATACGACATGCTCAGACCAATCCGGTACGGTGTAATGGTACGGGCGGTCTGGTCCCAAGCGGAGATCGGAAAAACATGCCGAGGAGGATTCTGATTCCTTGTGACGTATTTTGAGCATGTCGTCGTTGTCAAGAACGTCGCGTATTCGAAAGGAGTGCCCCTCCTCCCAAGTTGAGGAATACCACATACCGCTGCGCATCATGTCCCATGAAAGCGAACCATCAACAGGAACAAACTCCTGTGTGACGACGTCACCAGGCATGCCTTGCTCGGATAGGGTTGTAGTTTGTTGATTGAATTGCACCATTTGAGCCGACATGTCGTGCCGTTCAACGCTTCCTTCAAGTTCTTCAATAATCGGAATCATGGTCAGCATCATCAAGCTGATGATGGAGATGACACCGCCGAACAAAAGAACAGTAGCGACGGCAGCTGAGACTGCCTCTTCATTACGCTGAAGTTTCATCATGCGTTCACCGTCAACCTTCGTACATCGATCTCCAAGAACAATGCTTGTCCTTGGGTTTCAACCGTGATTCCATCAACACCACTTGCGCGCTGGTAAGGCGTTATTCCTACGAAATCACCGAGCGTTCCAGAGGCCCGGCTGATCGTATAATCGTTCAACCAAACTTCGTGATATTGTGGGCTTATCACGGAATGCAGTGTGCTTTTCACCATGATTTGTAGATTGTAGGATTCGCCTGTGAACAGCTGGATCGGTCCAAGAGAATTTATCTTGAACCCAACATTTTGACCGTTTTCCAAGGCACTGCTCAGTTGAACATCAGTGAGCACGAGCGAAAGGCGAGTTGAGCCATCAACCAACGTATCGATTCGTAGATTGGGTGCTTTTTCGATGGTCCACGGTGTGGATGGATCCTTGGAGATTCGGGCATCGTTGATGAGCGCAATTTGGTTCAACCCTCCGTCGATAGCAGTACTGATGCTCATTCCAGACAGCACAAATCTTGACCATCGGTGCACATGTACGCCCGCTGCGTTATGGAAATCGATGATAAGGTATGTATCGCTGTTGAGATTGTGATCCAGTATTGTCCAATCGTAGCTGGGTGATACTTCGAAAACGGATGTATTGGTCGGGTTTTGGATGGACACACTTGTGACGCTCTCGTTCAATGCAAGAAACTGAAACGAACTCGCATTGAGTTCTTGAACTTTGACAACTTCAAACGGCGTTAAATCAGATGCTATCATCCATTCTTCGACCAGATTCGCAGGATTTATCGATGAGGATTTCAGTGACAATGCTTGTCGAGTACCTGTTGCTTCTGGGGAATCACCGACGACGTCGATGCGATCTTCAACTCGATCGGCAATGTTGCTGGCACTGTTCCAGTTGGTATTGTCGTGGAAGGCGACAAGGTACGGGTTAAGGAAAATCCAAACCCCCCCCATGATGGTGACCACCATTGCTAACATCATAATGACGCCGAGAATTTCACTCACAGCATCGTCATCGTTCGCATTGCTCTGGCGGGTCAAACTGTCCTCCCCTTGGTGAGCGTTGTACCTCGACTGCATTTAGGCATTGACATGTTGGTCGCTGTGTCAGGGCAGTTCTCTTAGAATCCGTTGGATGGCGTTCGTGGCAAATCCGTCCCCGTCCCGACGTCCAATGAAATGAGAAAATTGAGGGCCATCTTGCAAGGAGATGTTGATGTCACCTTCAAACACCTCATCAATTGCAAACAGGACGGTTGACTCCGCCAAATGGGGCGCATTGTTCGTTTCCGAAAGGTGCATCAAAGTAATTGTTCGCGTTGCATCCGTGCAAACTTGGTTCAGAAACGATCCTGTTTGTGCGTTGGAGAGGTGCCCTCCTCGGCTGGAAATTCGATCTTTGAGCGACGAGGGGTACGGTCCATACAACAATCGCTGACGATCGTAATTTGCTTCGATAGCAATGTGTTGGCATCCACGAACGTGGTGAACAAGTTCATCGGTCCAACTTCCCAAATCGGAGATGATGGCCGAACGCTCTCCTCCATGGCTCGCAATCAAACCCACATTGTCGGCGCCGGAGTGTGGAACAGGGACAGGGAGCAATGAAATTCCGTTACCAAACTCCAAGACGTCGAGGGGCTCGAAGGTGTGGGTGTACTCGTGCAGCAAGCCAAGCTCTGCAGTGGTCCGGTGATTGGCAAAGACGGGAATGTTCCATCGCTTCTGTGCAATCAATGCGCCTCCGCCATGATCCGAGTGGTGGTGGGTGACGACGATGCCTTCCAATTGAGAGGGAGCAACATCCAGCATGTTGAGTCGTTTTTCAAGCTGAACACCGCTGAATCCTTGATCGATGAGCACATGGGATGAACCAGAACTAAGCAGCGTCGCATTGCCACGACTGCCGGTTCCGAGGTGTGTGATTGACATGCCCATCCGAATCATCACAACGCGAGAGCAGACGGATATTGAATACACCGCTGTAGAAAGTGATTTTTTGACGAATTTTCAATCATAGCAGCGCAGCCGTGTATGAACATCGCTCCATCATTGCTATAAGCGTGGAGACGAGGAGTTTGGCTAGGGCGTTCGGCCGTAGGTGAGCGAGTTGCGTAGAAGTCAAACCACTTTTCTTACAACATTCGCTGTCATCGCAGCCCTCCTGTTTATGTCGCAATTTCCAGTGATAGCACCCGTTTCCAACATTCACCCAGACGATGCATCAGGTGGAGGACCACCCAACACCGATCGCGACGATGACGGTATTCCTGATGCCCATGAAGAGTTGTTCGAAGAATATCGCAATTTTTCAGCAATCGATGGACGTGTTGTCTCCATGAAGGGTTTGGACAAGAGCGTACCCGATGCGGATAACGATACAGATCATGACGGACTCAACAATACGGAGGAGTACTGTTGGCCCTACCCTGACAACTGCAACGACCCTGGATTCTCAAGAGGAGAGACCGGCGCA
Organism: uncultured euryarchaeote; assembly: GCA_937894115.1. GTDB lineage: Archaea > Thermoplasmatota > Poseidoniia > Poseidoniales > Poseidoniaceae > MGIIa-L2. The sequence goes on along the minus strand of CALBFP010000010.1, from coordinate 31,232 downwards.
CTCGACGAAAACGGTGACCGTTTCTTCTTGGATCCTCGCGTTTCAGACACAGATGGGGACGGAATGCCCGACGGTTTTGAAGCGTGGATGTGTGCCCGTGCAGGGGGTTTTGACGAGGAGACCCAACGCTACGTTTGCCCTTATTTTGACCCTCTCAACGCAAGCGATGAAACCGACGACCCAGATGACGACGGGTTTGACGTGAATCGTGATGGATTCTTGTCCGTTGCTGAAAAATTCACCTCGCCTGAGGAATACCAATACGGAATGCCTGGAAATTTCACAACTGAATTGGACGGCTTGTGGTGTTATGCGACCCTTCCGCAAGGCTCGATTCAGACGCAATGGCCGTTCATTGTGAACGGCCTCAATGCGACGTTCACAAACATCCTCTCAGCATGTACCAGCAACGTTACAGGTGCGGTCGGAGAAGACCTCTGGTTGGGCACCGACCCGTTGCTCGATGACTCCGATCGTTACAGCTGGGACGGCTTTGCAATTCGGCCGCTCTATCCTTCGTTTGGTGATGGAATGCCCGACGGTTGGGAGGTTCATTTTGGACTCGATCCGTTGAACCGCACAAACGCATTGCTCGATGGTGATGCTGACGGTTGGGATTTGAATCGCGATGGGGTTGTATCTGCTGATGTAAGTCCGACCGTGACAGCCATAAATCTGGGAGAAGCCTTGTCGAATCTTGAGGAATACAACATACACAACGACGGTGGAAACACTGTACGTTCGGGGTTGAAAGAAGTTCAACTTGGCTTGAATGATTCCTCATTCTACGAATATCCACTCACGTTCAATGCCGTGCCGGATGCGCTTTCAATCATGCATCACGACGTTCGAAGCATACTTGCTTTGGAAACCAGTGTGCACTATCTGACACGGTACGGTGTAACATCGATAAATTACGAGACACAAACGACACAAGACCACTGGCTGCCACAAGGTGTCGTTGCCCATGAGGCTGTTTTCGTAGAGGGTGAAACGGGCCCTCACTCGATCGCTTTGGCAACATCTCACGGAGTTCATGTCGCGGCATTTCAGGTCGACGGATTCCTCGAACCCATTGAATCGTGGTCTTCGACCGAAGCGATTGAAGTATTTGCTGTTCATCAACTTGCGATTGGAGGGTCTAGCCAACAACTCATTGCATTGGGTGCAAACGGAGACGGTATGGTCCTTGAGGTCAACACGGGCGGTCAGATAACAGAAACGTATGAATTAGGCGTGAACTTCAAATCGGTCTTGACCGATGAAAATGTTGTCGTAACCGAGTTGGAGCATGGAAGCGTACCGGGTGGAGGGCTCGTCCTCTACGTCGGTACGGAGCGCGGCTTGATGACGCTTGAATCTGCAACGGGCAGGGACGACGCCTCGCCAACATGGCGTTTCTTTTTCGATGCAAATCCGTCGACAATACCCAACCGAATCGACGATTTACGTTCGCTAAACCTTGGAGCACAGGGCAATCCTGCAGAAGTGCAGGCACTGAAACTCGATGGACCAAATCCACAGGCTCCAACCGTGCTTTGGATCGGCACACCTTCGGGATTGCACAAATTAAATCTTGAAATCAATGATATGGAGTTTGGTGGAAACCTCGAACATCCCGGTTCAAACGCTGATGAACTTGAAAAATCCAACAACATTCATGCAATATATCCTACAGGTAACGAAATTCTCGTCGGTTCATCAGCGGGTCTTTGGGTAGTGGCAGGAAATCATCTCGCCCATTACGGTCTTCAATCCAATTCGGAACTTCCGGGAGAAATTTCTTCCTTAGCAACGATGGTCCGAAACGGTGAGACCTACATCCTTGCTGCTGCGTCACCCGGGAGATTTGCGAATTTGGAACTGATGGATCCCGGTGCAAACGATTCTGATAGCGATGGAATGCCGGATGGGTGGGAACTGGCGTACGGATTGGATCCCACAGATCCATGGGATGCACTTTTGGACGGTGATGTAGATGGCCTACGTCTGAACGGTGGTGACCAACTCGATCGTTGGTGGACCAATCTTGAAGAATACCGGTACGAGGCTCGAACAGAGGCAGGATACAATTCCACCCTTCCAAATCAAAGCGATTCGGATGTAGACGGTTTGCTTGATGGGTCAGAATTTTTCGGTTATTTCCTCGGTGAAACCAATTTCGATTGCTATTACACGCCACAGCTGGTCTACACCTGCGATGAGACGTTGGGAGATCAGGCAAGAGTGTTGTATCAAGATTTGAATTCAATCGATGTGAAGACCGATCCGACCGTGATCGATACCGATGGTGATGGGATGCCTGATGGGTGGGAAATTGAGCATCGTCGTTGGGTTGGCACCTCCTTTAACGGAGGGAACAACTGGTCGTTGGACCCCACGCGCGCTGAAGACGCAGCATGGGATGCGGATCAAGACGGTCTGGCAAACTTGTGTGAATACCAGTGGTCTTTGGTTCGTCTCGCTGGCTTGAACGGTGAATTGTTTGAAGAATTTGGAGAATCAGCCGAATCGGTAGCAACGTGGTCGATTGCAGATCCGAACCTTGTCGATTCGGATGGCGATACACTTCCAGACGGCTGGGAAGCTGACGGTCAATGCACTTGGTCTCCCTTCCGCATTGGTGTTAATCCATTGAACGGGTCTGATATGTTTGAAAATCCAGACGGCGACGGTTACGATGTCAACAAAGACGGTGTGCTTACATCGAACGAGATGTTTGTCAACTATCTTGAGTACCATGTGCGTTCAGGCCTGTTTTTGAACAACCAAACCTTGGACGGTGTCGAACTTCCGAATGGGTTCTCTACAGATTTGTTTGACAACATCTCCAACCTTGGAATTCCTGAGGCGGACTTCGCTTCTCGAGCCAGTGGTGCAATCCTTGCAAGTCAAATTTCCATCGAGAAGGGTTCAACCGACCCATTCAGTGCGGACACCGATGACGATGGAATGCCTGACGGTTGGGAAATATGGTTTGCTCGTTGGAACGTTATCGAAGACGAGTGGACCCTTAACCCACTCGAACCAAGCGATCGATGGTTGGATGCGGATGATGATGGAATGACAAATTGGGAGGAGTACAATCTCATCGACTCGGACCTTTCTGAAACGAATTCCAACCGATCTTCGCCTCAGTGGTTTGTAACGACGTTAGGCTCGGCATATGCCTTCCAACAGTGGCCTTCCGCATCGACGACATTCTCTTTTGGCACCTACATGTCGCCCGAACAATACAATTTGACCGGCCCCACGGGCGATCCGAACAACGTCGACACGGATGGAGATGGCATTATCGATGGACTCGAGTTGCTCTTCACTGCTTGGAACACTTCGGCAGAAACCTGGACCCTCAACCCCGTTGTCGCAGGCGATGGAACCTTTGACAGCGACAACGATGGTTTGGTCGATCTCCAAGAATTTGCCCTAGCAACATCGAATCCCGAAAACGGAATCAGTGCACCAGCTGATGCACCGCTAATGCACGAAGACGGTGATGTCCAGCAGCCAACGAAGAAGGCACAGCGCGTTTTCCAAATCCTTCTTTCCAAGGATTCCCGTGGAAAACGCCTCTTGGACGATTTCAACGCTTGGCAGTCCGGTGAGCCGCCAAATGTCTTCATTTCGTTACTGCTTGGCATGACCGATCCGACCAATCCCGATACCGATGACGACGGCATGTACGACGGTTTCGAGTACTGGTTCACTTCGTGGGATTTGAATGAAAACCGTTGGGGATTAAATCCTCTGATTGAAACCGATGTTAACCTTGATTCGGACGGTGACAGTTACGATTGCAACCAAGACGGTACCATCGACCAGGATGAGCGTTATTCAAACCTGAGGGAATGGGAGGCTCGCACCTGGGGTAAGTACCTCAATCGCAGTTCAGTACCGGTTTCTCTCGGAATCATTGACTTTGGCGAAGATGCGATGAATGCATATATGGAAGAAACAGGGATGAACATCCTCCAAGCACGACAAGCTCTGATCGAGGATTTCAAGGCAAAAGGACCGGATTCTGTAAACAGAATGAATACGATTAACTCTTACAATGAGAACAATTTCAATCGTACGCTTGTAGGCGTTTCGGACCCAACACACCCCGATTCAGACTCCGATGGAATCCCAGATGGATGGGAGTATTGCTACGCATTGTATGGAATGGACAACCCCTCCACAATCGACCATTGGGCTGCGAATCCATTGAACCCTTGGGATGTTGATTACGACGGAGACTCCGATGGGTGGTACGGCCGAACTCCATTCGATGTTCCGGCTCCACAAGGCGACTGGGATGAGAGAATCTTCACCCCTTCGAATCAGGTCATTCAAGCGGGTATTGGCGACCTGCCTTTCTCCAATTGGATGGAATACGACAACAACACGCGACCGGACTCCAACGACAGCGACGGAGATTCGGAATCTTTCATCACAGAAACAGCCAACGGCGTGGTTACTGCTCATTATCAGGATTTCAATCTTACAGACGGTCGTGAAGTGTTCAAATACGGGACCAATCCGATGGACAACGACACCGACGGTGATATGATTCCAGATTGGTACGAATACGCCAAGGCTTGGAACGAGACGAACGACAACTACTCTTCGTTGATGAAAATTCGAGTGAATTGGATCGATCCTGCAACTGGAGGTCCATGCGATACATCGACCAATTCCTGCCTGCCGTTGTCCCTGAATGCAGGGGTACTTGAGCGTCCAGAACTCTCGTTCACGTGGTTCACGATGGACCCGAGGGATGCAGTGGATGCCAATGATGATGCGGACCAGGACGGAAACTGGGATTGTTCAGGTGTTGGGTGTGCCTATACACCGTACACAAATTTCCAAGAATATTTTGCGATTACAAGCGAAGAACTGTCGAGTCCAAATGCAGTTCGATTGTCCGGTTTGACGTACCAAGGCGAAGTCGTTCAGGAAGGATGGCAACTCCGATCCCTACTTCTTGGTATTGGACAATGGGATGAGGGCGTGAAAAATTACCTCAAGATGGACAAGTCACAAAGCACAGATTTCCGATACGCGTACATTGTTGACGACAACGATAACGATTTCCTGGTACAAGACACCTCAAACCACATCGTTCTTTGTGGTGGAAACCTTACCGATCCATGGGACATCTATTACACAGGTGCACCCAATACTTCTCCTGTTCGAGCGGTTGGTGAACATGAGTATGGGTGGTACTTGCTGGATTACAACGACGACCACGTTGCAGAAGGAACCGATCCGACCAATTGGGATACAGACGGTGATTGGATGGTCGATTGGTTCGAAGTAAACGACGATGAACAGGACGGGAGCCGGGGTGAAACGTCTCCAATACGTTACGATTCACGCCAAACCACATAGTGACGGATATGCAAACGCTTGATAATCTTCCAAGCACTGCATTGACAACATGAGTGCGGACGCTGTCTCTCGACGTTCTCTTGCCGTAGTGCTGCTCGCACTGTTTTTAGGCATGAGTATGTCCCCAATCAGTGAACTCTATGTTCAACAGGCTGAAGCCGCCGAAGTAGCCCGACATACCTACGAGTTTAGCGATGGTACAACCGAATACATCGCACTCTATCAAGGTGGAAATGCGGACACGGGTGCTAAAATTGCTTTACCGAAAGGTGCAGAGGTGACCGATGTACAAATGACGCTTTCCGGTGCCTCAGCTACGGGGTGGTCCTCGGTTCCGACAACAACTCGGGACCACTGGAACGCAGGTGAGGCATCCTCCACAGACAATCAAAGTGCGAAGTTGACCCTTGCAATGGCAAATTCGAGTCGCGAGTTTAATCCTCATGGACTTGACGAAGAGGTCAACCCTGCAAGCACCGCTTGGCTCGACAACGGGACCTATGCTATACGACAACCGCATACGTCGAATTCCAGCGATGCATTGTTTTCTCAGCAATTGAAATTGAGTCCAAACTCACTCAATGCTCAGGGTCAGGGAGCCATACTTCGTCATCACGATTGGTTGTACTTGTCAACTTGGTCTTCCACGTCATTTCACAACATAGTTCACAGGCTTTACCCCAACAACGGAACCCGAGAGAGCATCATAACTTTGGACCAAAACGGTTGTACATTGCCCACGAAACATTCGTCTTCCTACTACGGCCAATGGGGGTTCCGTGATTGGGTGGTAACAGACGATGAGCGTCTTTACGCCATTCTTTCGGGCTACAAATACTTCTACACATCCACCGCAAACACGCTTTATCATCGCATCATTGAATTCGATATTTCCAACGAAAACGAATGGGTTTGCACCAACTCGTTTCAACCACAAGGGAACGGAGATTATACCGGAATCACGTACGATCCCAACGATGACACGATTTGGGTCCTCCACAATCAGAATCGGCGCATTCAATCCTACACGGTCAGTTCTACAGGGGACTTTGAGCGTGGAGGTGAGTACTTCACATTCCAGACCTCGTCTTCATCCATATGGCAGTGCGGCGTGAGCAATCAACAAGCACGTGGACTTGAGATGAATCAAACACACTTCTTCATGCGATGTCAAGATGGGAATTACTACAACGACCGAGATCAGCTCGAATCCTGGGGCCGTTCTGGCAGCGCCACGGCCTTGATACCCGAAAACACGGTCCGCAGTATTTCCTCTCTAGGCTACGGCCTTTTCTACGATGGTCGACGTTTCATCACGGTTGACTCGGGTTATTCCACGTGGTCCAGTTCTCCATCCTACCATGAATTTGGTACAAGTTGGCAATACAAAACCACACCAGCACCTGGGACAACCACATGGTTCGGTCCTGTAGTGGAAACCGATGATGATGTCCTTGCAATTAACATGGAAACGCTGTGGTCAGCAGCTTCAATTGGTGACCGCGTCGATTACTGGGTTTCAGCCGACAACGGAACGCATTGGGTTGCAGTCGAATCCAACACGACGGTTCATTTTCAACATCCTGGTAAGGAACTTGTATGGAAAGCAACACTCATCGGGTCGACCGCTGTATCATGGTGGGTCGATTTGGAGTATGCTACAGAATACGAGTCAAGCGGCACATGGACGTCTCCTCCCAAACCTACTGGGACCAAAGTTGGCAAAGTAAGGCCTGTATGGACCGCAACAACCGATGCTGCAACCAGCATAACCGTACAGGTCTCCAACGATGATGGGTCGACTTGGAAATCTGCAGATAATCTGGTTGAAACGAGTTTCTCCACCGATGGAGCCGGCAACGTCTTGCGTTATGCCGTCACAATGACATCCTCAGACCGATTCAAAACACCAATGATGGACAGCCTTGAGTTGTTCTATGAGGAAGGTTATCCCGATCGCCCGAGAATTGACGTTGGTGCAGACGGCACCTTCGATTGGGAAAGTGTTCTGTTCTTGAACGAATCCACCATACAAGTGAGTGATGCGTCGGTTGTTGACGAGGAAGTTGTCAATCAACCAACACTGGTCGACGCCTTCAATGAGTACGTGCCTGACAATGGGGAAGGAATGGTAGAGGTGCCCCTAGCCGTAAAAGCACAAACTTCGGGTCGAATAAAAATCACCAACATTGACATCGCATACAAAATGAACACACACGCTATCAGTGCAGTCTTTGAAGGTGGTATGGCTGCTCCCGATGGAATTGCTCGGAACCTTATCGTCAAGGTTGCTCATGGTGATGAAGTCAACTTTGTCACCGAAGTAACGGCTTCCCTGAACAATTCAAGAGGTGAAAATCCGACGTTTAAGTGGCAGCAAGGCGATGTGTGCAGCACCCTTAGCGATGCAAGCGGTATTGTCTCATTCGATACCGCAAATTGCACATCTTCAATTGATTCAAGCGATGTTCGATCGATTCGGATTCCTGTTACCGTTGATTGGAGCTGGGACGACGAACTCTCGACAGAGGCCTTGCTTACCGTCAAAGATTCGCTTGGAACGGCCGTAAGCAATTGGGAAACCGAAAACATGAACCTTCGTGTTGAGAACGACATCCAACTTGATGGTTTGCAGGTCTTTGATGAAACAGGCCGCCAGTTGTTTGCTCAAGACTGGGTTCGAGGTGGACAGAATCTTTCATTCCTCGGAAAAATACACTTTGAAGCATCACAACTCTCGCCTCTCGCAGGTGAGTTCATGCTCCGTGTTGTTGGCCAGAACGTAGATTATGACGGCAATCCATCGGTCGATCCGAATGGAACCGTTGAGCCTCCGATCGTTTTGGTTGAGGAATCAAATCCGAATTTCGGATCGTACAATCTCACATTCACTTCGCCAATCGAATCCTCTCCAGGCGGCATGATTTTCTCGGTTGAAGCCGTGGATCTACCAAACGGTTCCACGTTTACCAACCCAGGCTACAACACGATTCGCTTGGTTCTCGATGGTAATTCCCCGCTCGTTCTTGGTGTCACGCCTTACGATGGTCAAGAGCGACATGTTGGCCCTCCTGCCCCTGGAGGACAAGCCATTGCAATCGACATTCAGGACAGCGTTGATCCACCAACGCAAGTCACTCTGCATTACTGGGTTGGTTGCAAGTCAACTGTTGCTATTGGCTGTCATGACTTTAATTTCGATGGATTCCCTCAAGAAGATGAGTATGAAGAGAAAATTTTGTCTTCGCCTGAAACCATCGTGGGTGGATTGAATATTTTCAATGGACTCATTGATGATTCAATGCTTGAGCATGGGCAGGTTGTTTCGATGTACGTCAGCGGCAAGGACGGCCAACAAAACCAAGTTGCGATGGGTGGAGGGCCTGTTTGTCCTCCAACGCCACAGGTATGTGGTTATGCTCCTGGACAGACATCTCCTGCTTGGGATGCTGATGTTTCAACCTACAGAATTCGGCAAGAGTTTGAACCTGTCGTGGATTTAACCAACTCCAGTATTGTTGGGCATGAAGATGAACAGCCGCTCCATCCAGGAGTGATGTACACTGCCCAAGTTGTTCTTTCCGATCGCAACGGATGGGACGACATTCAGTTTGTCCAGTTTGCTCTTGGCGAAGATGTGAACGATGAAGAAACGTCCATTTTTATTCAGTTAGAGGAGGATGAAAATGGATTGCCGAAAGCGAAGCTGGAGTCCGGTGGCGAATACATCGCCGTTTCAAATCTCTATTCACAAGTTTCAACCTTCGGTGATGATGAAAATCAGTTGATTATTCGCGCACGCTTCCAATTAACGTGGTCGTTTCCAGAAACCTACGATACGGACGGTGCTGAATACTTCATACCCGTTCTCAAAGTAACGGACAAGCCATGCAATGAGGGGGAATCGGTTCCGTGTTTTTCAAAGATCAGCGGGTTAGGGTCCAATGCCTGGAGTCTCGATAACGATTTCAGGTTCTATACGGAACAAGGCCACATCAAAGCAGTCGAGCTCCGCGACGGAACCAATCACTACAATGATGAGGCTGACGAAACCCTCATTGGAAGCGGACAGGCTTTGCGTGTGACCGGTCGAGTTTTGTTTAGTGAAGATGAAACACCTGCTCCAGCAGGTGCATTTGACGTCGTCTTCGGAGATTTCGATCACGTTTGGAGGACCTCCCCAAGAGAGAATGGTGAATTTAGTCTCGATTTGCTGGTTCCTTCTGTTAATTCCGGTCATTTGGACTTCCGGCTTCGCCTTGATGATTTGCCTGGTCTAGCCCAAGATCAGACCGACCCACTCCCAAGGGTACGTTTTGCAGTTGACAGTTCGAATCCGACGATTCAAACGGTCATGCTGAACCAAGTTCCTGCAGGGTCGTCGCTTTCAATTGGAGAAGCAAATTCACTACTGGTGATGCTTGAGACCGTTGATGACAATGGATTTGATTTGGACAACCCTGCAGTCCTTCATTACAGGATTCGGGCCGGTGAGGCTGAAATCTCTCGAGGAGCCACCGCCTTGCCCGAGACGCTTCCATTTGGTGAGAAATTCTTCTGGACAGGAACGATTGATCTTACCGACATGGGAGCAACAACACTGTTGCCTTCGTATGTCGTTGACATTTGGGTTTCGGGTTCGGATGCCACAGGCAACCCGTTCGAGACGGAAAACAACAACATCAACCAACCGTTTGCGACTTGGCCACTGTCGTTGCTCGGACCGAGCATTTCGTTTGACCATCCCGAGACGGACATCGCATGGAGCAACCCAAGCCCAACACAAAACGAGGCATCTGAACTCGAGATACGTGTTCAAAATGAAGGTGGAAAAGGCAACGTTTCCTTTGTTCTTCAACGATTGGTCGATGGTGGCAATTGGAACGAAGAGGCGAATACGTCACTTCAAGTCGTCGCAGGAATTCCTGCAGAAGCCAAAATTCCGGTCGTTGCTGCAGTCGAACCGGGTGAATCACAGACGTACAGGTTGCTGGTTCTTGTTGACGGTGTAGAGATGGATCGTTACAACGTTGACCCCTTGATCGTGAAGAAGGAAACCATACGTGATGGAGATGCCCTCGCGCAGCAAGCTGGTGAAGGGCAATTTACAATCTTCCTATACTTGGTGACGGTGGTTTCCCTATCAGCCTTCATGTGGATGCTGGTGATGTATCGTAGGATGAAGTATGGGGAAGAGGATGAATTTGAGGCGGACCAGACCGATGCTGTGGCTGAAGAGATGGAGGTAAAAACCGTTCCAGAACTTAATTTGGACACTGCCGCACCGATGCCTGAAGCCGTACCAGCACCGGTAATGGAACCTGTACAGCCTGTGCAATCTGCACAACCTACTCCTGCCTCTCCCGACCCACGAGGCATCGCACCACTTCCTCCAACAGGTTTACCCGAAGGTTGGACGCAAGAGCAATGGAACCATTTCGGTTGGATGTATATCGACGGGTTTTCAAAGAAATAATTGGGGTTGACGAATGTCAGCGACAGATTCAATGGTTACGCTCCAAGAGCGCATGGTCAGTTTGATTGGACAACTTACGATGCCAGTATCGGAAGTAGCCTTGGTTTTGCAACACCACATCCAGGGTTTGTTGAATACATTGAATGAGTTTGCTGAAAAAACAGGCGCATCGATCAACGAACGTGTTGCGCATCCTTGGCCAATAACCTCTCGACAGGGAACTGAAGCAAGCGAACCCATTTTCGATGTTGAAAAGGTGTTGAAAATTGTCGATCAAGATCGGATGGACATTCTCTCCACTCTCATTCGTGTGACACTTGTAGAGACAGAAATGGACCTTGTTGATGGAATACTAGCACTCCGCGCTTGGGAACAATTGGTTCGCCAACAGCTTTCTGAGGCGACTGGGCCAGGACAGCTGTTTTCTCCGCTCGAGTTGCCAGAAAAGTGGTAGTTTCGTGATATTTTAGAAGAACGACGGTATGGGGTTATTATGCGGAGCAAACATTTGATGTGTTTTCTTCTCTCATTTTTGATGGTATCCATTCCGATTTCAGGATGCACCTCTGACATCGAGGACATTTTTGGCGAGTCATGGGGTGTTCCTGGCGGCCTTGCACTTGCCTGTTTACGAGATGATGCGTACAGAGAAATGGTCGTTGAAATCGACCACGCACCTGGATACAGTCCAGAGGCTTCAACGGTTAGTCTGCTAAAACAACGGTTAGGCCAAGTTTGCGACAAACCCGACGGCATACAAATCGAGCTAACCGAAGTTAATTTTGCTGAAACATCCACGTGGAATGCGAATAAAGTTCGTGAAATCGGTCATGAAACCATGGATGAAGATCCGCAGACCGATATTCTTCGGTGGCATGTCATCATGCCACAAGGAACCTACTCGGATGAGAGTGTGTTGGGGGTTGCAGTTGATGCATCCACCATTGCACTGTTTTCAGATTCCATCGATGATTCGACATCCATTCTCAACCCAAGAATTTCCGCAGAAGACATAGAAAACAGCGTTATGGTTCATGAGTTTGGTCATCTGTTGGGGTTGGTCAACCTCGTGTACACCTCACCTGCTGATCACGAAGATTCCGAGCATCCTGGTCATTCAAACAACGAGGATTCCGTGATGTACTGGGCCGTTGAAACCTTCACCATCGGTGCATGGCTCGGTGGAGAGTTGCCAACTGAGTTTGACCAAGACGATCTCAACGACATGGAAGGAATGAAATCCGGTGAACTCGAAACCAAAGATCAACTTTGGAGACCTTGACCTGATTTTGCATTTGAAACGATGACAGTAGCATCGCGCCAAGCATCGTAAATGGACCAAAGCCATAACGGAATGTACAGCACGATAGTGAGTGCCAGAGGAATCTGCAATAAGGTCCAATCGAACGCACGTTGATGTTTCCGATTGAAGTGTTGGCCGAGAAACAATCCCGGTACAGCTGCTAGCAAAGCTGCAAAGATGGGTCGAAAGGCCCCCCACATACCGACACCGAGGAAAATTTCTCTCCAAATTTCGGTGATAAGGCGCCACGGTCGTATATCCGATTGACCAGTCGCCGTCATACGCCTCACGGTACGCTTCATGCTTTGGTTTGTCAATCTGTTGCCAACTTGTCAGCAAAATCAAGAACATTCAATCCTTGGGTTTGCCATGCCAAGAGTTCTTCTCAGCGGATTCGAACCTTTTGGGTCGTATGAAATCAACCCCACAGAATTGATCGTCAATTCGTTTCCGTCAACCCTACCTCTCAAAAACCCGTTCGGTAGGGGTTCAAGTGAAGTTTCGATCGAAAAACGCGTCTTAAATGTCGATGAGTCGGGGTCAAACTGGACAGCCCAACAATTGGAGAGCAGGGAATGGGACGCTATCCTTCATCTAGGCTTGTGCGGAGAGTGCACTCGTCCGCGGATTGAAACTCGGGCTGAAGATTTGCTTCATATGCAAATTCCAGACAACAGTGGACGACAGGAGCTCGGCGTTCAATTAAGTGGAAACGGTGATTTGCAAAACCCCCTTCCTATCAAAAAATGGGGCGTGAACCAATGGGAGTTTGATGTTGAATTGTCCACGAACGCTGGGCGATTTATTTGTAATGAAACCTATTTTCGAACATTGGAGGCCCTTGCTCAACATCAATTCGCAATTCCATGTCTCTTTCTCCATCTTCCCAGTGATGCATACTTTTCCAAAAAAGATTCAATAAAATTAATTCGACAAATATTGGCACATATGTTGTATAAACCAGTAATAAGGGTCGCAGCAGGAATGTTTACCTCAGAACAAGGTTTTCTGGCTATGAAACGCAGCCAGAGCGAACCTCAGCCTGGAAAATGGGAGTTCCCAGGAGGTACAATAGAACCCGGCGAGAATCCAGAGGATGCAGTTTTGAGAGAACTTATGGAAGAGTTGGGAATTCAAACGACCATCATCAAAAAAGCCGGTCTGTGGCGGCATAACTACCCGTTCATGAGTGTGGAAATTCACGGATTTATTGTAGACTCCACGGAATTCGATAAGATTGAACTCAAGGTCCACAGTGAGATGAAATGGATTTCAACAGCGGACGATTTGAATCTCGATTGGCTCGATGCTGATGTCCCTATCGTCAAGGACTTGCTTGACGGACGCTATTGATGCCAAGTGGATGCTTCTCCATCCGCATCCATTGCCATATCATCGTTCAAATGCCTGGGTACGCGCTGTCGTCCAGAGTGCCATGTGGATGCTTCAATCCAATCGGCTAAACCAACACCTTTGAGCCGAATCTCAAAACATCCACCCAAGGGCTCATCATCGAGCGCAAACGAAATTTTTCCTGCAAATGCGGCCAGTCGAGAGATCCTGAATGCGGTCTGGTTTTCGCTTAGATGGAGTCCCATTGCATCCATAGCAGTATCAAGAATTGCTTGTTTTCGCAGCTGTTCAAGGAACACATCGAAGGACAAATTCATGCATTCAATGTCCTGTATCCGACTGTTCGGAAATTCGACATTTTCAAATTCGCTTATGACCGCATTTGGAAAGAGGGCATGAATTGCAGCTGAAACGTTTTTTGCATCATCGCCCGGACGAAGTTGCGTGTGCAAAGAAACTTCGATACCCTCATCTCGTCCGTTGTACGACAAAGGATTCAGGTCCATACGGCTAGCAACAAGAAACCGCTTTTCAACCTGTTTGTGAAAGTGAAGTATCAAATCAGATTTCGCACAGTACCGTACAATGCGAGCATCAGAACCTTGGTTGGCAACAATCATTCCTGTTCTCAATGAAGAGGAACACATTGAGGCTTGTTTGCATTCCTTGGTCAACCAATCCTTACCTACAAATGAACACATTGTAGTTGTTCTTGATGGGGGATCAAGCGATTCGACCAAAGAAATCGTTCAATCCATCATGGATGGAATGGACGGTCAAACCCAACCTTCCCTCTATCTGCATGACAATCCTGGGAGGTTTGTCCCACACGCTCGAAATTTTGCACTTCAATGGCTCCCAAAGAGTATCACTCACGTGCTCGAATTCAATGGGCACATAGAAATCGAAACCAACCATCTTGAAACGATGAAAGCAGCATGGAATCGGATTGAGAAAAATCATCCCAAAATCGCTGGACTGGGGTGTCGAGTTGTTGGATTTGATACCTTCCAAAGCCGAGTTGAGTCCATTCTTAATTCAACGTTGGAAAACCCTCTTGGTGGAAGTACCGGACAATTTGCGAACTTTGAGCATGAAGAAATCACCAATGTTCCAGCCTTTGCCCTGCATCGACGTTCTGCACTGGACGAGGTGGGTGGTTGGGATGAAACCTTCCTAACCAGTCAAGACAGCGATTTAAGCATGCGATTGAGCAAAGCAGGTTATACGCTTTTCAGAACTCCTGAACTTGTGGTAAAAATGCGCAGGAGATCCTCATTTCGGAATTGGTTTCTGATGAGTCACCGTTATGGATTTTGGCGAACGAAGGTTCTCATGAAGCACCCAAAACGATTCGTCTTCCGAGAATTTCTTCCGTTGTTTGGATTGATGCTTGTATCGTTGCTGTGGTTTTTTGAACCAGCATTCGCGTTGTTTCCTCTCGCAACCTATGGTTTTGTACTTGCATTGTTTGGATTGCTGAATCTCAAGAAGGGGTTATCGCATGCATTCGGCGTCCCATATGCTCTCTTGCTGTTGCATGTTGGATTCACACTTGGACTGGTTGATGGGTTGATTCGAAAGGGGCGGGCTTCGAGCGATCGATGAGCAAACAATCAAGGCGAACGCATAAGAACAGCGCGTAGGAGTGGTAGATATGGAAACACGAGGGACCTCGTCGATTGGGCTTTTTGTGTTGCCTTTGCTAGTAATGGGCTGCTTGCATCTCGTTGTTACACCGCTTGGAGACTTGCTCTCAATTTCCTGGGTGTACCTTTTTGTTTGGTACGCTGTGGCGGTTCTACTTGGATACGTGTTGCTTCGGCGCACGCGAGTGACGAAAGATCATGAATACCGCCGTTCTGAACTAATGAAGAAAATGAAGCATGTCTACGACGCTGAAGCAAAAGGTGTTTGGGAACAGGACACTCCCTTGCAAAGTGATGCTCAAGTTAGCACAGAGCGGCTGGACGCGAAGATAGGTTCCTTTGGGAGAGAAGCTCCAGAGTTGGAGTTGAATCGCGATGTAACTTCAGATGTTGCAATGCTCTCAGAGCAGGGTTTTGTGCAGAAAGCAACGCGTCGCATGAATCGTAACGGTACCGAAATGGAAGATGCCGTTGATTCAACGGTTGGTTCCGTACGCAAAAAAAGCTGGATGGACGGCATCATCGATGGATTGTTCAATATGTTTGGCAAGGACAAAGAAGCTGAGCGCGAAGAGCAACGGATTCAACGACTTCGTGCGAACGCTGAACAATCTCCAGTTATTGCACAACGACCCGTTGCTCCAATCAGAGAAACGATTGCATCAACATCAAGTTCCGATGAAAACCTTACAATGACGTCGATGAGTGATGACGGAGGAATTATTTCTTCAACCTCACAAGATGCCTCTCCAAAACCTTTGAAGAAAAACGAGTCGATTGAAGATCTTGCAATGCTAAGTGGCGGCAACACGTTTTCCAAACCGTTTGGAGGTTCGGGTGCTTGTCCATCGTGTGGTGTCAACAATCCTCCCTCGGAGCGCTACTGTTCGGCTTGTGGTGCGACACTCTTTGCCTAATTCCGACGCGAGGTTTTAGAGGAGCGGCTGTTGGGGATGTGTAGGTGGAACGTTGACTGACAAACGAGACTACTACGATGTTCTCGGTGTTCAACGCTCAGCAACGGAAAAAGATCTGAAGAACGCATTCAGAAGACTCGCGAGAAAATACCACCCAGATCGAAGCGATGAACAAGATGCTGAGGAGAAATTCAAGGAAATTCAGGAAGCCTACGCCGTATTATCGGATGCTGAAAAGCGTGCGCATTACGACCGTTTTGGTCATGACAACTCTGCAGGAAACCCCTTCGGTGGATTTTCTGGAGGTGGATTTAACATCAATCTCGAAGATCTTCTCGGTGGCGATTTCTTTTCAGGATTCTTTGGAGGTGGAAGAGGAAGAACCCGCGAACGGCGCGGATCAGATGTCCTCGTACGTCACAGTATTGATATGGCTACAGTTTTCACTGGGAGTGAGGAATCGATCGAACTGGACCTCCCTGTAGAATGCATCACCTGTCAAGGTACAGGTGCAAAAGATGGCAACACAACAACTTGTGGTAAATGCAACGGTCAAGGTAGAGTACGTGTCCGCCAACAGATTGGGCCTTTTGTGAACGAGGTAATACAAGACTGTCGAGATTGTGGAGCGACGGGTTCCGTGATTGAATCTCCATGCTCAGATTGCAAAGGGCGAGGTCATCGCGTTGAAACCAAAACCGTGCGATTTAGTGTGCCACAAGGTTCTGAGCACGGGACACGTCTACGCCTTCGAGGCCAAGGACAACCTGCAGAACGGGGCCAAGGCTCAAACGGTGATCTTCTTATTGAAATAGAAATTATTAGCCACGCGTGGTTTGAACGCAATGGGTCCGATTTGATCATGTCACTCCCACTCGGATATCCAGATTTAATGCTTGGAACGAGAGTTACCATAGACCACATTGATGGGAAAAAGTTGGACATTGTGATTCCTCCTCGCTCGTCTGCGGGTCACACCCTTGAAATTAAGAAACGAGGTCTTCCGCACATGCGACGAAGTGGACGTGGTGACGTCGTAGTGTTGCTCAAATTGCATGTGCCCGAAAAGATTTCGAAAGCTGACAAAAAGCAATTGGAGAGTATGAAATCCAATTTCAACCCAGTCGATCAACTGGAACGGATTCTTGAGGATGCTGCTGACCGAAGAGCGAACGAATGATTATTCCTCTTCCGAAAAACGGTTAAGGGCTGTTGGTATTCTCATTGCTCTCGGAATTCCCTGAACTTGACCGTTCAGTTCAATATCGACTTGGGTTGCTTCGCCGGATAAATCAACAGTGAGGAATAGAGTCGTGTTTTTGTGGATCGTATCTATGAAGACCTCTTCACCTTGGTGTAACAACCGAGGTTCAACCCGCTCAACGTTTAGTGCCTGACCGTAGGGTGCATCGAACCTGAATGCAGATATTTCCCAGGTTTCTTTTTCCGTATTCAACCCCAGAAGTATTGGCCAGTTGCCCATGGATTTTGCTAATCGAGGATCGAGATTCCATACGGCAATTGATGTTCCATCGGTGGTGTAGGATTGTTCCGGTTCGCCCCATGAAGCAATTGCGGATTGCCATGGCAAGGTAGCGACCGCTTGAAGTGAGCGGACGAGTGTCTTGCGCGTTTTTTCAGGAGATTCTTTTCCTTCGTCCAAGAGATTGGTAAGAATTTGAAGGCGTTGCTTCATCGCTCCAAGTCGTTCTGCTTGAAGTCGAGTTTTCCTTATACTCAATACCAGATAGAGTGCTGGAATCATCATGCCAAATCCTAGAATCCATCGGATAGCGGATCCCCAAAACTTCGCCTCTTCTGAGGGAGCAAACCACGGTTCCTCTCCAATTTCAGTTGTTACTTTTGTCATACGTATTTCGTAATCAATTGAAACAAGGTCGTTGCTCCATGTTTGATTGTCGAGTATCGAATCGTTCGCATGATACAACTCAAGCAAATGGTAACCTGGCCCCACTGTGATGTAAAGGTCCATTTCGGAATCAAACAAATCCGGCGTCAATACGAACTCTTGCAAAACTTCCAAACTCTCTTGGTCGAGTTCTTGCACACGAACCCGAAGTTCTTGGCTTGCACCATCAACAATGATGTTCAAACGATGCTCGGAATCAACCCATCCATCGACGGAGAGCAAATACACATCTCGAACGTCCAATGCAGCAAGTGTGAGTTCTCCAGAGTAGGGATTGGTATTTTCTGCGAAAAGTATTGGCCAATTGGTTTGATTCAACGTGGGAGGATGGTAAGCTGGTGCATCGATTGAAGTGTTTCCATCTGCAAAGGTTTCGATTGCGATATCAACCCAATGCACGCTGCTCTCAATGGTTAGCATAGCCATCGTGGTGTTTGGATATGCATGAATACGTTCAACGGTGTTCTTGGAAACGAGTATCGATGGCATCATGACCCATTGGTTGTTGATCCGAACCGATAATTGTGCATTTATGTCTTGAATCAAAGGAGAAATCTTGACAATATCTGTGGGATGGAGCACAAATGCGCTTGTTGATGAACCGTGGCCGATTTGTTCAAACTGCGAAATGTCGTCGTCAATCGTCATGGTTCGTTGCACATCGTGAATGGTACGTTGTAAAGCATAAGCAGAAAATAAATCTGACGTGGAGACGCGAACAACAATTCTTCCATCTTCTGGTACCTTTAGATACACCGCTTCTTCGATGGTGCTTGGATTGGTTCCAACTACGGAATCGATGAAGGGCTGCAAAAGAACTTCCTCTGTTTCAGTCTGGTGATAGAAATCAAACCGAATGGAGTCTGAAGCGTGATGCAACATCACTTCGACAGTTTCATTACTGTTGACTTCAAATGCATAATACTCATCAGCATTTGCCTCGACTGTTCCGGCATCAAATCCTAGCATTGAGTAATTTCCTTCTGTTATCGTGTTTAAATTACCCCGAGACACGTCGAGACATGACAACAAATTGGGACATCGTTTTGAATCAACAAGTTCGATCCCGCTTTGCGGACTTGGGCGTGTGTTAGGGTGCGCTATATCCTGAGCAACAAGAAATGAGGTTGAGACGGTCTCAGCAATGGTTGAGCTAATTGTAATCGTTGCATCCAGAGGTTCCGATGCTTTGTAGGTTACAGAGCTTGAAGATGTGATTGAGGTTTCACCTGCTTCAAGTTGAACTTCACAAGAGCCACAGCCCACGTTTACAGAAAGGATCATCCCTTCGTCAAGTTGTAGGGTTTGCACGTGGGTTTGCCCAACATCAAGTGCGATCATCTGTAGTCGTCCGTCAATCGTAAATTCATTGAGTGGTTCTTCGCTTGAGGCAACCGGAATCGTTGACAACAGCAAAAGACTGAGCACCAGCAGCATCGTTTTTGATGCGTTGTGCACTCTGCTCTCCATAGGCATGGGCTGAAGGCCCAGTCTTTCAACCCTTTCTGTTTGTTTTGAGGCATCTTTGAAAAACAAACTACCTCAGCACGAGTCATGGCAGAAGGACTCGGCAGAACGGTACTCTTCCGCCATCGATACGCACGCATTTGGGGACTAGGAAATCGTTCCTCTCCTGCAGTTCACACACCTGCTTTCATTTCCACTGAAGGAGATGACGAAGCCTGTCGAGAACTCGCAGCATTCCATTGCACACAAACACGAACCATACCTGCGCAAATCACCGTCTCAACGCATCATCAACTTATTCCACCCAATTTTGATTGTCCGGGCCCGTCCATGGAAGCATCCATCGGTCACGTGCTTCCTCCTTCATTGGATGAGGCGAACGCAGGTGAATCCGCGGATACGGGTGATTTACTTCCGGTTTCTTGGCAGCGACTGCATCATGATTCAGAGTTGTTGGAAGAAGACTTGTATCCGAACATTGTTGTGTTGGTCGATGCGGTTCAGCTCGCTGCACAACCTGGAAGGTTGGTCAAAGCCATTCAAACACTCAAGCATCGGTTCCCTGGGGCGTTGTTGTGGACACCGGGATTGGGCGGTCCAGACAATCTCGCGGTATTGGCATGGTTCGGAGTGGATTTGTTTGATACCACTCGGGTTCGCCTTTGTCTAAGTACTGGGCATCTTCTGACTTCGTACGGTCCTCGATTGCCGCTGGCAGGTGAAACGTGCAATATGGATGCAGCATTGCATCATTATCACCAAGCAATCCGAACCGTTCAATCGGCAATCAAGTCCGGAACATTACGCCGTATTGCGCAACAACAGAGCTTGAACAGCCCACGTTTGGTCGAACACATGCGCCATTTTGATGCATTATCCAATTCACAGAAGGACGTTCTGCGCTCACATCCTTCGGGTATCGACACAATCGAGTTTATGTCGCAAGAAAGTCATCTCGACGCAGAAGTGAGCGCATGGGTGAAGTTCATGCAAGAACACTACACAGTTCCCGAAGGGTTGGACAACACGCTGGTCTTGTTGCCATGTTCCGATCGTAAACCCTACCGTCTTTCAAAATCGCATCGAAAGTTCATTCAGGCAATCGGTACCAATGGATGCCACGAAGTAATGGTTACCTCACCGCTTGGGATTGTACCACGCGATCTTGAAGATGTATGGCCTGCTGGATTTTACGATATCCCCGTTACCGGCGATTGGACACAAGATGAATTGAGTCGAATTCACTCGATGATTGAATCTCTGGTTGAACACCACAACTACCAATGCATCGTCAACCACAGCGGCCTTGACATACACATTGAAGGAATCGACGTCATCGATACTCGGAAAGGTGATTCATCCGGTTCGAGTGAATCCTTGAAACGATTGAAGGAAGCAGTCAATTACGCAAAACAGAACCATCACATCCGCCGAAGGAAAGGCGAGGTTGTGAATATGGACCGATTTAAGAGCATATCTCGTTACCTCTACGGTCGTGATGAGTGGCTCGATGGTTGTCGAATAAGAGGTAAACCTCCACGTTGGAAGATTGAAAAAGATGGGAAACAAATTGCGCTATGGTTTTTTGATCGGGCTGGTTTTTCTTTTAGCAAAGAAGCCATATTACCTCTTTACGAACACAACATCCTTCCGAAAGTACACATACGTTCTGACATAAAATGGAAAGGTGACCTCCATCTTGGAATCATTGATTCATATGATGAAGGCATTCAAAGGGCACAGGATTTGATGGTTGTTCAAGATGGAAAACCGGTTGGTTTGGCGAGGAGCATCGCTCCGGGATGGGAATGGTCGGGAACGCCTGGCCTTTTGGCAAAAATGCACCAGAAACGTTGACCGAATGAAGCGATGTGGTTAAGAAGGGAGAGCAGGTCGCAAGATTGCTCGGAGTGGTCTATATGGCACGAATGTATTCATCCCGTAAAGGAAAAAGCGGCTCATCAAAGCCATTCATGACCGAGCCATCACCATGGTCCAATACCGATGTAAAAGAGATTGAATCCTTGATTGTTAAGTACGCTAAGGAAGGTCTGAGCACGTCTCAGATCGGCATCGTCCTGAGGGACAAACACGCCGTTCCAAACGCTCGACTGGTCCTAGGAAAGCGCATTGGAGCGGTTGTCGCTGAAAACAATCTTGGGGGGTCTTATCCAGAGGACCTCATGAACCTCATGCGCCAAGCAGTTGCAATCATCGACCATCTGAGTTCGAATCATAGAGACCTTCACAACAAGCGTTCATTGGAGTTGACTGAAGCAAAAATTCGACGACTCGGAAATTACTACAAGGCTGAGGGTCGACTACCTGAAGATTGGAAGTACAAGCGCGACCAACTCCGACTTATTGTTGAATGATTAAAAGCATTCATTTGGTTCGGCATTGAGGCATCACTGGGACCGCCATGCAAGACCTAAGAGAGGCTTCTTTTCTGACACCGTTGGACCATGTGGTCAACGAAGCAGTATCGTTCTTGCAAGCAGAATCCTTGATGCTGATGACAACAGCGGATTTACAATCGATTTTGGCCCTTGGATTTTTAGAATCCGCACTGTTGGATCAGGACATATCTTATTCACGACGAATACTACCACCAAATTCCCACCTCCCTCCGGATGAGGACGGTTTGATTCCAGAACAAAATGGGAGCAAGATATTTTTTGTCGACCCATGGGATAGAGTTGAATCTTCTTCAGAAAACGTGTTTGTTTTATCTCCAAGAGCGATTGAAGTTGAATTCCATCAATCACCAACCAAACGAAGAGGTCGTGTTGACGTTGTTTTACAATCCTCAGCTATAGCCTCAAGTCTCGCTCCGAATGGAGGGCGTACAAAGCGCTGTAGGCCGTATTCGGGATGTGGACAGTGGTTAATGGAGAGTCTTGATACAACCATTGACCCAATTCATACGTTGATTCGAGATTTCCTCCGAGATGAGGGAACCATTCTTGTTTCACCGTTGCCTGAGATTGAAGATCCGAGCCTCAGTATGCTTCCTTTGGCATCCCCAGGTCGGCTCCGACGTTTGCAAAATATTTGGTCGGAGATGGATGCTTCATCGCGCTCACAAGCGTTGTCCGAATATTGTTTACCGCTTCTGTCAAGCGATGGAATCTCCACTGCTCGGCTCGAGGAACTTGTTTGGAAGCGTATGCGCATTCCCAATGAAGCAACAGACCTCGCATCCACACTCTACAGGAATTTGAAGAAATGGCCTTCGGAAGCAGATGCGGCTGTTTTGCATGCAGGCAAACTGCTGGATGAAATCCTCAAATCCGGAAGACTGCCACCATCGACGGATTGAAACGCCAAGAGGTGTTGGAACCATTATGGCGATAGAACGATTGTTGACAGGAAGCATTCGTGAGCGGGTTCAAGACCTTATGTCGACCGAAGACCTCATCATCGAATCGTTCAAAGACATCGTGAAAGATGAACTCAAAGCCCACATACGCAACAAAATGGAACAAGATCCTGATTTGCATGCTGAGATCAAGGAAGCCGTCGCCTACTATTTCCATCAAAAAGCCCGCTCTGTTTACGCTGAGCTCAAAGCGACACGGGCAGCAACACGTCTCGGTTTGCGGCTTTTGCCCGATGAGCTTCAAGGCGAGGTTGGTGAAGCATTGATTGGTCTGTTTGAAAAGGAATTGGGAACCCTGCTGGATAAGGCACTATGATGCAAAAATAGGTTTTGACCTAGACAACTTGGCGTTGATGTTATACGCCTCTTGTACGACCGTTGCGTGTGGACACGATGCGTGGGCGAGCCATCTTCATTGTGAGTTGCTTCCTCTTCTCCCTTTTTGTTCCCTTCTCTCCAATAATGGGGACTGTCCAAGCCCAAGGTACCAAAGTGTGCTGTGAAGCCACTGAGGTTGATTTGTATTTGATTGGTGATACGAATTTGCAACTTACCCCATTCGATGATTTACTCTCAGAAACCTCATCATCTGCATCATTTGAAACCGCAGTTACTTCCTCCGAACAAATTGGTAAGTGGATGCTCGATTCTGCATGGCCTGGAACAGTCCCCGATTCTACATGGACTGTTGAAATGGACTATACTGTTTCAAATGCAGGGGGAGCAAATCTCAATGTTTCGGCAACTGTTGTAATAGGGGGTTCTACCTTTACAGGATTCTTGGGGATCGATCAATCCTTTGTTGCTCAAGGCTCTGGAAGTATTACAATCGATATCCCAGTTGATGAAATTCAAGTAAGTGGAACATCAGAAATTTCAGTTAGCATTAACACTCGCAATATCGTATTCAGTGTTCCAGCAAGTGGTGCAAAAGTGGAGTTCTTCTGGGGTAGTGAGGAACATAAATCTGCAATCACTGCGGAACTTCCAATCGTAGACTTATCACTTGACGAGCCGATTGTAGAGGGTGATTTGGTCTACTTTGCAGTCCGAATTGAATCGCCGTTTGGAATGGAAGCGCTCGTGTTTTCAAATTCAATTAATCTTGAGGTAAACGGTGTTTTGCAAACCGAAGATCCCACAGAGGTACTCGAAGGTGAAGCAATTTTGGTTATCTGGACATGGACCGATGCTAAGGGTGGACAAGAATCCGTCAATGTTACGGTTACTTATGAAATTCAAGACGGTCTTACCTTGACCGGTGCATCCGATTTTGGCATCGAAACGTTTGATGGAACCGGTGAGGGGGGTAGTTTCTACCCCCTTAACGAACCTTTACGAACCAACGGCAAAGGATCTCCGCTCGATGTTTCCATCACCATGGAACTTGATTCTGAAGATGGAGGGCTCCGTCTTGCACAAACAACAATTCTCACCATCGATGGTGAAATGGCGTTCTGGATTCGTTGGGGATTGGACCACCTCGGAGATGAAACGATTCCACTATCGCCGGTTTTGAAAAATTTTGATGGAGGCGATGTGAGCGACGAACAGCGTGGAAGTCGCCTCATTGAAAGTGCAGAGATTAGCGAATTCGAAAACGCCATGGACTCGTATTACATCTCTTTCTTTCGACTTGGGCTCGGCCTTGAATCCGAGGATTTAGTAGGTGATCTGTCTGAAGCACAATCGTACGCCATCACTCTCGATTTAATGGGTGAAGAACGGGTCAGAAATGCTCCTCTAAAACTGCGAATCGATTCGTTAACGCCAATTACTTCAGGTGTAAATTATCGCATTCTTGACAGCGGTTTCATGGTCTCTCAACCCTCGCCAATTTGGTCGGTTTACGATTTGTTCTTGACTGTGAAAACAAGCTCGATGACCTCGTTTTCACAAATAGATGTGCTGGATGGTGACGACATTGAAATCAATCACATGCGGTTTCCATGGGGTGAATCAGCCACCGTCAAGGCGACAGGATTGACGCAGTTGGACAAATTTGCTGTTGATTCCCAGCCGACAACCTCCGTCATTCATGCACCGTTCGGTCTCACCATTGCGATGACTCTCATTCTTGCAGGTGGATTGTGGATGGCGTTTAGGATGGTGAGAAATCGAGCTAAATACCCGTTGATGATTGAGATGATTCTTGTACCAGTTGTGTTCTTGTTGCATTTCTTTGCTTTTGAACCGCTCTACATTCTCGCATCGAGCGTATCGATTGTTTTCATCTGGTGGGCCACTGCCATAATTTCTCCAAGAACTGGCATTGATGATGAAAACACACAACCTCAAGTTCTTCTTACGAATTTCCCAACAATCGCTTGTCCACAATGCAAAACATCCAATCCAGTGACCTCCGATTTGCGCCCAATTCGAATTCAATGTACAGGGTGCCAACGCATCATCAAGATTGTATCATAATGTCAAAACCCTCTAAAGCGGTCACATCTACCGACGTTCATGAGCGAAACTGTTGCCGATTTGGAACTTGACGACGAACATGTAACCATCGGTTTAGATGACACACTTGTTGAAGGTTGCAAACGCTTGGTGAGTATCCCCTCAGGTATACTCGTAGTCCTCGATGATGATGAGCAGGTTAAGGGAGTCATCGGTCAACGACAGATGCTCAAAGCGATTGGGAACGGCTTGGAAGTCAAAGAAACGACTTGCAAGGAAGTTATGGAAATGGATGTCCTCAAAGTATCTTTATCCGAGCCGATCGCTGATGTAATCAAATCCGTAAATGAACGGATGCCACAAGCCGTCGTCGTTGTTGATGATTCGGGTGCTTTTGAGGGATACTTCTCGCCAGACGATTACCGTCAAGCACAGTCGATTCTCTCCGCCAACCCATCACTTGGTTCTCTATGATGCGTTTCTAGGGCTCCTCTTGATCCCAAACAAGATTGGTTTCATTGAGTTCCTTGACCAAGACAAGACCGTCATCGGTAGACTCAACGATTGAAATCTTGATGTCACAACCTGAACTGCAATCCGTATCCCAGGCTTGCCCTTTACCAAATGCGATAACCGACCCAGGTTCCAAATCAGAACTACCGAACTGCGGTATGTATGAGCAGACACCATCAAAACCATCGTAAAAACATTTTATCTGTTCACCACCGTTGATGTTGATGTAAAAATTGAGGTTCTCGATTTTGAGTCGGTCCCATTTGGTGTTTTCAAGGGTTAATTCAAAGAAATTCTCATTCT
This sequence comes from uncultured euryarchaeote, assembly GCA_937894115.1. Taxonomy (GTDB): domain Archaea; phylum Thermoplasmatota; class Poseidoniia; order Poseidoniales; family Poseidoniaceae; genus MGIIa-L2. Next base: position 5,160 of record CALBFP010000010.1, on the reverse strand, counting down.
TTTCAAAAGAAAACACATAATCGTTGACAAAGTCATTATCGCACCAACTCGGAGCTTTGACGGAGTTGACCGTTGAGTACCATGCATCGTGGGCGCTTGCGTCCCATGATTGACCGCTGACATCCAACCCTGCTTTGTTGACTAATACGTAGCAATTAGATTCCACTACATCCATCATGTCTTGTTCTTCAGTAAACCCGTCGTCATAAGTGTAGGTCTGCTTCACCTGCAATGGCTTTTGAAACATCACGTCTCCGATGATCTCAATTTCGAAGACGTATTTGGTTTCCTCATCGTGTGGAAATTCGTCATTGGTAACCTTGCGCTTGAACACAGCCGTTACCTCATCTCCTGATTTTTCCCAAGTTGTTGTATCGAATTGCTGAGTGTATGTCGAATCACCACTTGTCCATGACCAACCGTACTGATGAAACTCTCCGTCTTTATCATAGGAAGTAATGGTACCATCATTGCTAACCCACTCGCCAACAAAATCAGCATCGCTTTGTCCAAAGATACCAAGGGCGTACAAAACACCGGCCGTACCGCCCGCTACAATCAAAATCGCAACAAGTACGATCGAATACATTTTTTTCCTGTCTTTTGTCTTAACATCAACCGCTGTGATGTTTGCGAATTCTCCATGTTGTACTGGTAACGGCATGGAAAATTCTGGTGGTGGAAGCATTGGTTCTGGTGAGGCCACGGTCTGACTCACAATCGTAAAGTCTGGGTAGTATTGCAATGTGTACTGTTTTGCCTGATTTTCATCGTACCCTTGGCTAACCAGTGATTCGTAGTACGACTGTGCTTCCATATGCTGCGCTCTGTAGTTAATTATTTCAAAGTGCCTTTGTACCGAGTAGTGGAATTTTGATCAACTCATGGATAGAGTCTGGAACGAAGCCATCCGTCCTTTTCTTTTGTCAAAACAATGCGTTCATGCAGTCGATGCGGTTTTCCAATCCAAAACTCAATTCGCTCCACAGAAATCGTGTATCCGCCCCAGAATTTAGGAAGCGTTACATCTCCTTCTGCAAACATTAGCTCAGCTTCTTGGAACCGTTTGTCAAGTGCATCCATGGACGATAGTGGTTGACTTTGTTTTGAAGCCCAAGCTGCGATTCGACTCTTTCTTGGGCGACTGTTGAAGTAGGCTTCCACTACGTCTCGACACATTGGTTGAGCAAGACCCTCAATTCGTACTTGACGCTCCATATCAGGCCACCACAATGTGGCTGATACATACGGATTGTTCGTGATTTCCTTGGCTTTCGAGCTGGATAGATTTGTAAAAAATCCAATTTCGGTTTCTGTGACGTGGCGCATTAAGACCATTCGATTTCTTGGCTTTCCATCAACGCCAACAGTGGCAAGGTTCATGGCCTCTGGTTTCTCAAATTGCAAATCTTTTGCTTCTTGCAACCACTTAGCCACGATCTCAACGGGGTGTTTTGCGTCATTTAGGAGGTTATTCAATTCGAGTTTTAAGTCGTCTTTCTCAATCAATGAAGAGGATATGTCAGATTGTTGTTTCATACAGCTACGCCCTCATGTGTGGGACGAGCACCCATTGTGCGATGTCCATTGAGTCAATTCTCTACATCAACTGTGTATAACATTTGTTTGAAATCCATGAGATCAGAAATTTCCAACCAGAATTTTGCTGTTGATATGACCCTTTTCAAGATAATAAATCCGATATGTTTAATTATTAATTTACTGTGGCTAGACCATGGCTTGTGAATGTTGTGGCTGCAATCCTTGTGGATTGAATTGCCCATGCGATGGATGTTGTTAGTGAACAGAACGGTAATCTGCTTCTAAAGCAGGAACAATTGTTCTTTCCGTGACTCGTTTCAATCTGATTTTTTTTGAAGATTTTTTTCGAAGACGTGCAACACCCATTCGTGGTAAAATTAAATTCAGCGATTCCATAGGTGTATGCACCAGAGGGAGCAAATTGGATTATTATTTGCGCCTTTTAAGCAATCTCAATGAAAACACACTGGTGCTTTTGGCTGTCCCGCATTTGCTGGCTGTTCTCGGATTTCTTACCTGCGGGATGATGCTTTACCTTTCGGTTCTCGTCTTTCGCGCCAACCCTCAAAACGCCAAAAATCGGTTTTTGTCGTTCTTACTGGCGTTCGAAGGCCTCGGTGCAGCAGCACTCAATTTCTTCGGGCTCTATCCTTTTCGACCTGAGCACCTTGATGCATTGTTCTCCATTCGGTATGTCAGCGGTGCGACAGGTGTTCTTCTGATCGTGTACTATCTTTGCATTTTCACGTTCTACACCGACCGGCCAGGGCTTGAGAAAGTTCGGGTGTTTTTCGCATCAAGATTGATTTGGTTCACGCCTCTTTTGGGAGTAATCGTCTTCATGTCAGCAGTGGCAGCAGCGGGTGGTAACGTTTCAGCACTTGGGGACATGTATGCTTTGGAGTGCACCGAGGTCGGAGATGGAGAAACCAGTTCGTACGGTGGAACTGAGTTTCCGTTTGATTCAACATGTCCTGCGCCCCTTGCATCTGTTTATCCATTGACGATCATGAAAATCAGTGTCGGTGCCTTGCAACCGATTATTGTGCCCCTTTTGGCCCTCAGCCTATTGGTTTCCACGATATACCTTTATCGAATTGACTTAAACAGTATCGATGAAGATTCAAGCTTTGACGCTAGTGAGATTCGAGCCATGCGAATTGGATTTTTGGCTAAACTTATCTTTTCCGTTGGTGCTACGATTCTAATCATCATGGCAGACAGCCTTCTCAAGAGTGGGGTTTTGATGGGCAGTGACGTGCGAAAGGACAGTTTGTTCATGAGCCTCTTCCATTCCACGACCTTATTCATGAACATCTTTGGTTCGTTCATGTTGGGAGTTCTCTTTGCGTACGCCATTCTCAAACAAGACGTCCTGGGCATCGATGAACAACTCCGGAAGACGTTCACAGGTACAATCTTTGCTGGATTGGGAGCAATTCTCTTCATCACCGGCACAGAAATTATGGAGAGCATAGCAGGAGTTGGATGGATTGGAGCAGTCGGTATGGGTTCTGTTTTGTATGTGACGAGAAAACCAATCTTAACCACGATCTCATCCGTTTCGAACCGGCTGCTTCCAGAGGCTCACACAAAGGAGGAGCAAGCCTATCTTGAGTTGTACAAGTTTGCAATGCAAGACGGATTCATCACAGAAAAAGAGCGTGCAATGCTTGTTATGCAGGCGAAAAATTACGGCTTGTCTGAAACTCGAATGGAGTACTTAGAATCCTGGCATGATGAAAATAGTTTATTGCAAATCGATTTAGATTTGGATGAGTAGTAAGGACTGCTTATTCCTCATTGGGATTTTCGTCTAATTGCAATTCTGTATCGATTTGATTGGAACGCAAGAAATTTCCTCCAATCAAAGCAATCGGAGTAAGTACCATACACAACAGAGTACACGATCCGCTCAATACTTCTTCCTCTTTTGTCAGACTACCAATCCATTCGAGTAAACCGAAATTCAAACCAACTGGAATCATTAGAATAAGAACTCCAAGCACCAAGGATAGTGAAATTACGCCTATCCTTATACTTCTCATGAATCTTCTACGCATTCTCGACAAATAAATGAGACTGATGAAAGAAGGGTTGTGATATATTGTGCATAAATCCAGCTTCCATTGTATGATCTATTTGTATCCTCATGCATACAACGGTACCCACTCAAGACACGCCTGTACAGAGGGCATCACTAGGGTTGGTGTGCTCGCAGTATCATTCTTTTTGGAATTTGCTCACGAAGTCCCACAGGATACGTGTCGAGGGTGTGTCTGTTGGATTTCCAGGTTTATTGTGTATATCATGATCATTCACATAGGGGTTATGTTGTGCGAGGAATAGGCTCATCAGTCTAACCTCCGCCCCGTTTCCGCATTCCGAATATCCTCTAATGTCGAAATCATCATTCAGCTCAAAAATTTCAGGTGCGATTCCACTGCATCCGTTGAGGTCTGCCCAATACTCAAGATTCTGCATTGCTCCTACATTGATGCCTTTTGTGCTTTCAAAACCGATCATAAAATTTACTGAATTATCTGCATATTGGACCGTTGAGTCAAGAACTCCGTGTACTTCCATAAACGGAATTGGAATGGAATATGTTGATGGTGCTTCTGTCATTAAATAACCTGACATGCAGCCTGCTGAGGCAAGAATTCCTTGTGTTTCAACTGCAAAAAACTGCGTCATCATACAACCCATCGACCACCCCGTCATATGAATCCGAGAATCATCGATGGAATACATCCCTTTGATCGAAGCTATCACTTCAAGCAAGAACCCAACGTCATCCAAGCCATTGTCCACTTCTTCAACATCTATGCTCCAAACCAACTCCTCGCCCTGGGGATAAGCGACAATGAAATTTTCTTCAACGGCGATTTCCGCAAATGCTGAGAGTTCAAACTGCATCTGATTTGTATCTCCCATGCCATGAAGATCGATTACCAAAGGCACGGGAATATCTTGGGTAAGATTGTTCGGAACAAGAAGCATAAAGCATCTATCGAGAAATTCATGTTCTACGCAATGTGTTGTAATCATGTACGGTTCAAGATTCGACTCATCGACTCCATCATTCTGATTTCCATCAACTACATTGTCAGTAGAGATACATCCAGATAGATTACTCATGAATAATAACAAGATGATTGGGCAAAATAGCCCCCTCTCGGTAAAACTCATGGAAGGACCTTCTCACCAATACTACTTGACACTTCCACCGTTTCAAAAGTTGGTACAGACATCCGACATATGATTTCCATGAAATCACGTGGATTGTTCCAAACCCCCCAAGACACTATGGAAGAGTACAATGGGTGTTCAGTCCCCCAGTATACTTCCTACGGTTGAACACGTTAAACTCTATGAGGGACGCCATAAGTGCACCATGAATCTTGGGCGACATTGAATCACAATAGAGCAGAAAGCATAAATTGACGGAAATTTTGGATAATTTCATGACTGTGTTTGAAGACTATACACCTGAAGAAAAGACTTCTCTGATGTTCATTCCAGTTTACTACTTGCCCTTACTGTATCTATACACGACCATCATTAAATTTCTAAATGATGGAGATGATGATCGGCTATTGTTTGGTTTTCTAATCC
>CALBFP010000009.1 GCA_937894115.1 uncultured euryarchaeote | reverse complement strand
CCTTGAGCATCGCCGTCCATGTTGGCCTGGTTTGGATTGACTATGAAGATACAATTATCAGCATTGTTTGTAATGCCGTCGTTATCGGTATCGTTTGGAAAGTCATCGCAACCCAGCGGTATTCCATCATCGTCTGAATCATTATTGTCATCAAAGCCTTGACATGCATCCGTTTCGTCATCTACCCCGTCGTTGTCCCAGTCTTGAGGGAAATTGTCACAATCGTCAGGTATTCCATCACCGTCCATGTCTTCGAGGTCATCACCTAGACAGGTATCTGAGTCATCAAGGACTCCATCACCATCCGTATCTGATACGGTGTTGTTTTGCTCATCAATGCAGCCATCACCGTCCAAATCCTGCGCACTTGAGTTTTCAAAAGGACATTCGTCGGAACCAGTAAAATCAATTGGCTGATTGTTGGACACACCGTCATTATCTACATCGTCATCACAGACATCTCCATCTCCATCATCATCAAAATCGGATTGGTCTTGGTTCCAGTAATACGGACAGTTATCTCTTGTATCCACAATGCCATCTGAATCAGAATCAAGATCGGAAGGAATGAAAGCATTCGTATCAAAGTAATCTGGGATTGAATCCCCATCTGTATCGTGCAAATACACATTCCCAGTGTTGTGTGTGCCTTGGAGTTCGAGAGAGAACATCGAGCTATGATGGAGATGGTTGTTCGCTATTCGTATCTTTGAACTAGGATGAAACGGGAGGTTGATGTTTACCACGTCGGATAAATCGTCGACGCTTACCAAATGAGTGCCTTGAACAAGATTTAGAGTGCCACTCGTTCCATCATCACCAGACCATGAAAGGGTTCTAGGCGATGGATTAAACCATGATACGAGCAGATGAGTTCCAAAATACTCTCCATGCACAAAACCATGCACAACAAAAGACGAACCAGTGTCGCCTCCTTGTATCGTCTTGGTCGCATCTTTGTCAATGTTTACAATGTCCATAGGTAGGTTTTCACCCTCAGTGAAACTTTGTTGCACCAAATACGTTAATTGCCCATCCACAACAATCGAATCGCTGATTTGGTAATCTCGAGATGCTGCTCCATTCAGATCAATTGCAGACAACGAAGCGGGTGCAAATGTGTCTGCATCTATTTCCCAAGCAAGCGTATTGATTTTGCTTGGAGGATTTGCTATTGCTTGCGAACCAAAAATCCGAACACTCGATGCATCACTGTCGACTTCAACTCCAATCATGACTGAGTCCTCATAAACATCGAGGCTTATTCCTCGTTCAGAGGCAGCAGTATTACATCCTCCGCCGCTGTTATCATCGTTATTTGAGCAACTGTCCTCTTGGTACAACAATTCACCATGGGTTGTGATGACAGCGAAATATGCATCTCCATTGTCATCTCCCTTCAAAGTGTTTACACCTGATGCAGATGAGGTTGGATTAATTGTTAAACTCTGCAGGGAACCTGTAACATAAATGTTCGAATTTTCTGAATCGGGTGAATGCGACACTGATGTTAAGTAAATTGCACCAAATGATGGACTAACCTCTTCATGTTGGATGGATAAAACCCATTCGAATGATCCATATGTTGTGTTGAGATTGGTGATGTATCCGTTAGGCACTGGATCTCCATTGTAGATATAGTCGTTAGACCCGAAATCATAGCACCCAGTGAATTCACCAACAAAAGAAAGCGTGGACTCATCGGAAGACAGTGAAATCGAGTTAGCGAATGCATAGGACTCATTAATTTCCAAAAACGATTCTGCATAACATTTGTCTCCTTTCTCAGGAATTGGATAGTACATCCATTCCCAAGCACCATTTGAGTCCATTTTGGCGACTATTGGAGATGAACGTTCCGCATTTCTTGATAAATCGTCGTTCAAATTAACTCTGGGAAGATTATCCAAAACAATTCCGGCGTCTCTTAAGTTCCCGACTACATAGGTACTCCCCTCTGAGTCCATAACTGAGTCAATAACAGTAAACTTTGCAGGATGTTGATCGACATCATTGTTCACAAGCCTAATCAAACCCTCTCCTGATAACAATAAATCCAAATCCGAGGAAGTAGAAGAGGAGGTGTTTGAATTTTCATATCTGTCTGGCTCCAGGACGTCGATTGAATTGAAACTCAACGTCGAGAAAATCATTAAACATACAACAGACAATGGTAT
>CALBFP010000008.1 GCA_937894115.1 uncultured euryarchaeote | reverse complement strand
CAATTCGACCGATACAACAGTGCTGAGTCGAATGAAGAAAAACAACAATCACGTGCGTATTTAACCTGCTAGTCGGTGAGCTAATCGTTCTTTCTGTTGATTCAGTTCTGGTCGTTCACATCGTTTCAAAATAGATTGGCGATGGCTTAAGCCACAAGACGGCGAACATACAACAGATTAAGTTCGATTGTAAATACATAACGCCGTAGTAAAGGGTGGTTTTTGTGATTGAATATCGGTTCGCAATTGGGGACAAGGTTTTGTGCAATCTTGGAGACGCTGGCTGGAAACTGGGAACGATTATCGCACTCAACTATCGGGAAACAACTTGGCCAGAGGAGTTCTTTGCACCCTATCAGGTACTCGTAGACGATGATAAAAGTCTGATTTATGTTCCAGAGGATGACGATCGTTTCTGTCGTCAGGCCATGCCTGAAGATCTCCGCATCGTTCAACGTTCTGACGCCCTTGCAAGATTCCAATCCACCGCATCAATGGACGGAAAGCACAGTACGGTCGGAGAACGTAAGAACAACCTCAGTTGCAACCAAGATGCGGAGGGATTGGGGTACGAAACGTATCGTAGCGGTCGTTGCCATTGTTGCAACGACTGCCCAAACCAATGGAGCTACGTTGAATTGTACAGTGAACATTATCGCTGTGCTTCCCGCAACAATCTCAACATAACTCGATACGAAATCGACTTGGGTGTTCTAAATGTTGGTGACCAACTGACGTTCACTCCCGAAAACTTCCCAAACTGTAAAACTGGATTTATGCAGGCTCCAACATTGGTTCGTCTACCCCCTGGAATCGTTTTTTCCGATGACGGTTCGTTGAACGGCGTCGTACGTTTCGACCCACACAGGGAATCTGCTTATGCGGTCGAGTTTGTCGCGGTGAGCACTGTTGATTGGATGGATGAAACCATTGGCATCGTCCGTCTTGAGGTCAACTTCAAGGTCCAACAGAATCTACCACCCAATGCTTTTGATGTGAAATCCTTCACAAAACGTCAATCCAAAGCCCGCTCCAAAGCGATGGAAATTCTCAACAATTTGAACGACATTTGGGGGCTTTGGGAGCGAAACGAACTTGCGACACGCGCCGTTTGCGATCGTATGCTCAAAGAACTCAAGAAACTCAAAGACATTGCCGAACAGAATCCTCGACTCGACAACGGGCGATGGTGGGCGCACCTCGGCGGATTTCACATGAACGTTCACAAATTGTTGGAAAACACTCTGTATGAGTGTGAATTGTATCTTGGCTACGCCCTTACATTTGGAGATTCGGGGGTAAAATACTACGTAGAGCAAAACCTGAACGGGTGCTATCAGAAAAGGCTGCTCGAAGCGGCTCGATTCATGTGGTACGACGGTATGGAATGCATTCTACAAGGTAGGTGGGATGAATCGATTTCCATCTTCAGAGCGGCTGCTTCCAAGAAAGACGGTTGGGGATGGGCAGTCAATCACGGAGACATTTGGCTCTGCGAGGCAACAGCAGTAGTCCTCAAAGGATTCGAAAACGAACAAAACACATCCACTGAAAACGGCAACGATTGGATGGATACTGCCGAATCCTTACTTCAGAAAGCGATCGAAAGAAGCGAAGAATCGGGTGTGTTTGGCCCAGAGGGTCACCCGTGGATACACCAAGTTTTGCAGGCACTGGAGTCCTACAAACGGTTGCGTTCTAACGGCGATGCAACCAAAGAGTGGATTGAAGAATTCAATTCACAAACAATATTTTGGTGTTCGCAAGCATTTGCTGGAATCGCTCCGTTTCCTCCAAAATGCAAGGAACGTGTTGTCGATGAGGCAACTCTTCTTGCGCAATTGCCGGGACACAATGCATAGATTTCGGCCGTATTCTGAGGTCCGATGCTGCTCTTGTAGGGCAGAATCGAGCAATTACTCTTCCTTATTTTCCCAAAA
>CALBFP010000007.1 GCA_937894115.1 uncultured euryarchaeote | reverse complement strand
GCACGCCTGTGTTTAGCAGCCCTTCAAGCAGATTATCAACGGCGACGTTCGATTCCGCTGTTGCAAGAATTGGGCCACGTCCTTCCCGAGCAAGTTGGGCGAGTGTCGCTACCGCGGTATGTGTTTTTCCTGTACCGGGAGGGCCTTGGATGATGGTGAGGCGGCGCGACATTGCCGCTTCCATAGCAGCGTTCTGCGATGGGTTCAATTTCACGTCCGCGCGTGCAACACGTCGAAATTTTCCAGAAATTTTTGGCCTCATTGAAGCATTTTCTTCTGGGTCATGTACTTGTCCGAGAAGGACATCTCGCAATATCGTACCCCGATCTCCTTCAACGGAGTGAAACATTTCAAGCGCTTCTTGCATTCGGTCATGAGCAACACGATTCGCCCCCCGATCCAGTCGCCACGTTCCTTTCCTCAAGTCCTTTGGACGTTGTCCAACAACGACGCGCAGTCGCGTTGGACCTCGCTCAAGTACAATTCCTTCAACCGTCTTTTCACCAATGGGTTTGGAACGACTGATTACAACAATATCGCCGTGTGTAAACCGATGCTGCCCAAGATGTTGCCGATCGGGGTGCTCAAAAACGAGAATGTCTTCACCATAGAGCGTTCCGTTCATCCGCCCTTTCAGTCCAAGGAGCGCAAGACCCGATGCTTGGAGACGATGGTGCGACCAGGAAGACCAGCGTTCTTGGATGATTGAGGTCTCTTCTTCCAACTCTTCTTCCAAAAGTCCAGAAAAGTGTTGGAAATGATCCTGCCCGCGACGCCATATTCCGGATTCCTCTCCCTCGGAGCCATCCCTGATCTCCGAGGACGAGTTGTCCATGCGTCGAACCTTTCCCCGCTCGCCCATGGCTTCTCCACCTCTTGCCATCATTTCAGACTATGGCGAATGATGCATTCATCGTCCACGGGATGGTGATGCTTAAACCACAAGTGCCTACCGTGAAAGTAGGCGAGACAATGTTTTGGAAGCGCAAGAAAGACGGGAAGGGAGAAGGAAACCCTTGTCCGTTTTGCGGTACTCAAAATGCAGTCGAAGCGGCAACGTGTGTCCAATGCTATTACGACCTGACCAAGCCTCCACGCGATCAGCATCTCGAAGTTGCCTCAGACGTACAAAACGACCTTCTCTCAACACTCATGAACGATGAGGACACCAACGGAGAAGATGAGTTTGCAGTTGAAGCCGTTTTGGATTTAGAAGACGTTACGATTGAAGTCGACCAGTACGATGACCGTCAAACAAGCGGTGGGTTCTCATTTATCGATAGTCATGGACCAACCTTGTCCGAGACCGTTGAATACGAGGGGATCAATGAGGTTGAATTAACAACGGAAGATGCTCCAAAATATGAAGAACGATTTGAACTGCCAGAGTCGAATCCGTTGGATGAAGTTGCGGAACCGATTCATACGGGCCAAGGGCAACTGTTTCAATCGAATGAACAAGAAACTGAGGTCGATTTCACAGGCTCTGTTGGGCCCGACCCAAACGAACTCCCTAACCTCCCTGATACGGACGAAGAACTTCCGTTCGATACGGCAGCCATCACCACGCCCGACATTCCGGATGATGTTGAATCGAGTGACGTAAGCACACCAGATTTACCGGAAGACAACATTGCATCAACACCAGAACCTCCACAAGAGGAAAGTGTTCCAGAATTGCCTGAGGATGATGTGGTTGCGGCATCAACAGAGCAACCAAGCAACGAAGATGTTGTTGCTCCAGAAGTGCAAAGCTCAACACGGATTTGGCCTTGGCCTGCGGGCCCGCCAATGGATCCTCGCGAAGTTCATCGTATCGTTGTCGAATCGCTTGGATTGGTACGTGCTGGACGGGTTGCTGAGGCTGAACACAACATTGATTCACTTGGACCCCAGTTGGGGGATGATGTATCTCTCCTCTATCACATTGGGCTCATTTTGCAACAAGCAGGTCGTGCTGAGCACCTCAATTGGATGCTCGAAATGGCTCGAAGAGTCCATCCAAACGATGAGAACGTCAGAAATGCTATTGCGCATTTATCGGAATGAGGGATTGCATGTCACAAACGCCGACTCTTCCCGAATTGGAAGGCGGTTACTCCTTACGTCCCGTTTCCAAAGCAATTTTGCCGATGGTCCTCGATGCTTATTCTGAAGATCCTGAATCAGCAAAAGCCGCTTTACCTTGGTTGAAAAACGACGAGGACATCACCCGCCAGTTAGCAGATATGTTGCATGATTTGGAGCACCTTTCGAATGTTGACCGTGTGCATTTTTGGTCCATTCACAATCAAGAGAACACCTTCATTGGGCTCATCGGTCTTGGTGATGAGATGCAATTGGTTCATTCGCACTACAACCTCGGTTATTGGGTGCGCAAAGAGTTTCGCAATCAAGGAATTGCCTCCAACGCAGTTGACGCTGTCCTCTCCTGGCTTGAATCAAGAGGTCGTGTGTTTCGAGTTGAGATAACAGTCCATCCCCGCAATACGGCTGGACTCGTAACAGCGGAACGAATCTGTCAGCGGTGGAACGGTCAAGCGATTGACGAATTCATAGGGATTGAATTAAACGGTCAAACCGTTCCGCACCGAATTCACATTGTTGATTTGCCGCGGATGTGAAGGATTTGCACCGCACTTGGTTGACCATCGATACGGATGACCTGCGTCACGTGCCGTCAAACCAAGGACATCCCACACGTTCCAACCCCAACAACAAACTCCCAGACATTTCCGAACGATTTCGAGCTGGAATCAAGGGATTGAGGAAGTGGCTCGACAATCATGACCTCTCCGTTACGTTGTTTGTCATCGCCGACCAATGCGATTCTGAAGAATTCGTTCAAATGATTGCAGGATTGTGTTCAAACTTTGGCGAGCGTATTACGATCGGATGTCACGGATTGCATCACCGCAGTTGGTCGGCTTGGCCCGAGGATTCCGAGGGATTTTCTGAGGATTTATCCGCATCGGTTTCGATTCTTGAGCGACACTTTCCTGCCCATTTTCGACGTTGGTTTCGTGCCCCAGCAGGATACATGGCATCTTGGATGATTCCCGTTTTACTCGAGCAGAACTTCATTGTTGACACCTCGATCAATCCATCATGGCTCGTGAATCGGAAATATGCAAAAGGAGAATCATGGAAAACCGTACATTCCAACGTGATGAAAACACCGTTGATCGAACGCCCTTGGAAAACTCGTTTTACATTACCCACATGTGGGCCAGCACAACACATTCCAGGATTGCGATGGAATGCAAGACGTGCATGGAGGACACTCGCAAAACCGCTTCAATCTAATGAAATAGAGTTGATCGAAAACCCTGAAGTCCGCCTTGATACCGTTTACTGGCACATCCTCGATCATGCTCGAAAAAACGGTTCTTGGGTGCCGCCGCTCAAAGTTCAGTGATGTCAACACGTTCAACCGATACGCCGAATGAAGCCATGGCATCGGAATAAATCGAGGCATCCAACGTTCCCTCTCGGACAAGTGTGGAGAGAGCTGCGAGGGCAACGGACTCTCCGTCAATTTCGAAAAATCGGCGAAGTGCCGGTCGCGTGTCTGAGCGGCCAAAACCATCGGTTCCGAGAACTGTGTATGGAGCATCGACCCATTGACGAATCATCTCTGGCACAGCAGCAACGTTGTCCGATACTGCTACAATTGGTGCTGAATCCTCAGCAAATTGTTGCTCAACCCATGAGGTTTTCAATGGCTGATCGGGATGCAATCGATTCCAACGAGAAACCTCCATCCCATCTCGTCGAAGTTCACCATAAGAAGTTGCAGACCAAATCTCTGAACGAACTCCGAACGTTTCCAATTTCTCTACAGCATCAAGAACTTGAAGCATGATTGGTCCTGAACCAATCAGTCGAACCATTGGTCCGTCACCAGCTGGGGCTTTACGAAGTTTGTACAATCCTTTGAGAATGCCTTCCTCGCATCCTTTTGGTTTTGCAGGCATCGGGTAATTCTCGTTGTAAACTGCGAGATAGTACATCACGTCCTTGTCCTGTTCACACATCTCAACAATTCCGTGTTTGATGATGCTTGACAATTCGAACGCAAAGGCCGGATCGTAGGCGCGAACCGCTGGATTTGAATGCGCCATCAACAACGAATGACCGTCTTGATGCTGCAGACCCTCTCCGTTAAGCGTCGTCCGGCCTGATGTTGCTCCGATAAGGAAACCGCGTGCTCTTGAATCGGCGGCTGACCAAATCAAATCAGCGACACGTTGGAATCCGAACATCGAATAAAAAATGTAGAACGGGATGGTCGGTGTGCCTTGTGTCGCATAGGAAGTCGCGGCTGCAATGAAAGAAGAAAGCGCTCCGGCCTCGTTGATGCCTTCTTCAAGCACTTGACCCTTGGCAGATTCTTTGTATTTCATAAGCACCTTGTGATCTACGGGCTTGTACAGTTGCCCCTCAGGATGGTAAATTCCAAACTCAGCAAACAGCGGATCCATCCCGAACGTCCGTGCTTCATCGGGAATCAGTGGAACCACCCGCTCTCCAAACTCTTTGGTCTTCATCAGGCCGCGCATTAAACGAACAAAGGCCATGGTTGTGGAAACCTGAGAGGAGCCTTTGGTTCCACTGTCAAATTCTTCGTATACGGAAGCATCTGGAAGTGAAAGACGGCCTTCTGGGACCCGCCGTTCCGGCATTGGGCCCATCATGGCAACTCGCCGCTTTTTGGCATAGGCGACAACGTCCGGAACATCCTTTGGATGAACAAACGGAAGTTTCTCCAAATCCTCATCAGTGAAACCAAGGCCCATGGCATCGCGCATGAGGCGTAGATCGTTTTCATCTGCTTTCTTTCGTTGATGCGTTGTGTTCCGCCCTGCAAACGCTGGACCCAGTCCGTATCCCTTGATTGTCCGTGCAAGAATAACTGTAGGTTGTCCTTTGTGACCGCAGGCAGCAGCGTAAGCGGCATGAATTTTGAGGAAATCGTGGCCCCCAAGATCTTCAGTTAATGCTTCAAGATCTTCATCGCTGTAATCTGCAACCATGGACGATAAGTGTTCACCGGCAAACAGTTCTTTTCGAATAACCGACCCTTCAGCTGTAAACAACCGCTGTTCATTCCCATCGACAAGATCCGCTAAGCGCTTAGCCAACACTCCTTTGACGTCTTTTGCAAACAACGCATCCCAAGAGGTACCCCAGAGGACTTTGATTACATTCCAACCTGCACCTCGGAACCTCCCCTCCAATTCTTGAACGATTTTTGAGTTTCCACGAACTGGCCCGTCCAATCGCTGTAGATTGCAATTCATCACCATCACGATGTTATCCAAGCCTTCTCGAGCAGCAAGAGCCAATTCCGAAAGCGACTCTGGCTCATCCGACTCACCGTCTCCCATGGTATACCATACTCGAGAGAGTGTTGTATCCGCAAGACCACGGTGGTGGAGGTATCGGTTAAACCGTGCTTGATGTATAGCAGTCATGGCTCCGAGACCCATCGAAACGCTCGGATATTCCCAAAAATCTGGCATAAGCCGCGGATGCGGGTAAGAAGAAAGCCCATCTCCAGCGACTTCTTGACGGAAATTGAAAATGTTCTCATCGGTCAGGCGACCCTCAAGCCATGCTCGAGCATAAATGCCCGGTGAGGCATGACCTTGCCAGTAAACGTGATCACCCCATCCATCGCCGTCCTTACCTCGATAGAAATGATTCAGACCAACCTCCCATAAATGAGATACGGAAGCATAGGTCGAAATGTGCCCGCCAATACCGTCGACGTACTTGTTTGCCCGCGTAACCATCATCATTGCGTTCCAACGATTGATTGTATGGAGTCTCTGTTCCATCTCCAGATCACCTGGATAGGTGCCCTGCAATTCGGGTGCAATTGTATTGAGATAGGGGGTCGTTGTCGTATCGATATCGATGCCCGACTCTGCGCCTGCTGCTATGGCACTGTGAAGCAATCGTTCAGCACGTTGGACGCCTTGTTGGTCGGCGACTTCCTTGACTGAAACCTCCCATTCATGCGTCTGAATGGAGTCCTCATCCGGCAAAGAGTTGTGAGCGCCGAGACGTCGCATCATGGTCCCTCCGTAACGAGCCTCGGGCAAGCATGACTTGAACCCCTCGCTATTTTCACAGTGCGCGATAAACCGCCCATTCGCCCCCAGAATTGAGGTATGGGGCTTGACCCGAGGCTGTTTTTTCCCAGCCTGAAGGAACGTCAAGATCGATATTGGGTGCCACGACAAGGTAACGCACATGACTCAAATCTCCGCGATTGTTCATGACTTGCCCCTTCAGTTCAAGCTCCCAATTGCTTCCTGGCGCACGCCAGTGCCCGGTAATGTTTCGCTCACCTTCGGGATCGATCTCCAGTCGAAACGTGTACAACCAGTGCATCGCAAGTGGCTCCTCATCGATGTAGAGGAAATCTTCTCCGATTGCGATTTCATCCGAGAAGGATCGAGCAGCATCGTCGGTCCACATCGATTGGCCGTGCATCCCAGCGAGCATTGAAAGCGGCAACACAAGGACAAGAGCCACCATCATCGGCCGCCCAATCGCCCATGCATTGTCGTCCAAACTTCGTTGGAAAAGATACAGAAGTGGAAATATTAACGCAGTTAAATAGCGACCGTTGTTCCCCAACAGAACCATGTTCTTCCAAAGCGGAATCTCCCAGCGATCGGCTTCAAACACCCACAAAGAGGCAATCCACATGGACATCAGGAGCGTCCCCGAGACAATGAGTGAAGTGACAAAAACCAAATGATTCTCTTTCAGATGTAACGCCTTTTTTGCAACCTCTGATAAATACGGCCAACAACACAATCCAACGAGCAAATAAAGTCCAAAACCATCCAAAACGGCGATGAACAGGGAAAACAGCCATTCAACAGGGTGCGTCTGAAGCGTTGCGAGGGAGCCTCCTGCCGTGAACGATGCATAAATCATAACCGCAAGGACAGAGGGTATTGCAATCGACAAGGCCATCAAAGGATTTCTCGAATACGCTCGAAATCTCGGAACGGTGCGGTCTAAAACAATCCATGCGGACAGTACGCCGATTAAGCCCCAGCCAACCGTTGGGTTCAAACCCTTAACCAAGACAACCAAGTGGATGCATGCGATTGAGAGAACAGCCCACTGAATGAGGGCAAACCCGCGTTGTTTGAACAAATGTTGTGTTGAAACAACAATTCCAGCGAATGCGAGAGCAACCGTCGATTCAGGATAAAGCCGTCCTGTAGCAAAAATCAGAGAAGGGTGAAGAGCAACCAAGGCAGCAAGGTGAGGTTGCCCTTTGGCTATGACAAGTAAAATCCCAATCAGAGCCAGTACAGGTAAAAATGCAGCAAATGGGAGCAGCCAAGAGGGATACAATTCGAGGATTTGCCACCACCCTCGCTCGAAGATTTGCTCGTCACTGGGATTGCTTGCAGATGGATCTTCAGGTCGTACGTCTCCCCACTCGAGATTCGGAGTGCCGTCCTCGTTTGATTCGAGAGCAGCGAGATGGAGATGCGTGTCAAGTCCGTAATCGCTTGTCGAGATGGAAGAAAGGTGAAGAAGGAGCCCGAAAACAAGCAAACCCCACCACAATCGCTTATGGTTGGGTTTTTTCTCGCTCATGAGCACAAAGCCGCGGGGTTGGGTTCAACTCTTTCGGATGGATGGGGTGGTCATGAGCGGAATTTTAGAGGGAATCAATGTTCTCGACCTTTCTCGAATTTTAGCAGGCCCCTACACTGCCCAAATGCTATCGGATTTAGGGGCCAATGTCACGAAAATAGAAGCCCCTTGGGGCGATGATACTCGCGGCTGGGGTCCGCCGTTTGCAACCGATTTTGATGGAGAACGTGTTGCAGCCTACTTCCTGTCTTGCAACCGTGGAAAGACCATTCTTCGTATGAATTTGAAAGAAGAGAAAGAGAAACTTGTCGAACTCATGAGCAAGGCCGATGTTGTGGTGGAAAATTTCAAACCGGGTACGCTTGAACGAATTGTTGGTACACTTCCAAAGGACACAATCATCTGTTCAATTTCGGGGTATGGCGCAACTGGACCCCGGCGCGATGAACCAGGTTACGACCTCGCACTTCAAGCACGAAGTGGAATCATGAGCATCACAGGGGAGTCGGATGGAGCACCGGTCAAAGTCGGTGTTGCCTGGATCGATATCATCACAGGGCTTTACGCAGGTAATGCAATTCTTGCTGCACTGCTCGATCGGGAACGAACAGGAACCGTCCGCCACATCGATGTGAGCCTCTGGGATTGCGCCATTGCTTCACTTGCAAATCAAGCACAAAATGTCTTGGCGAGCGGTGTCGACCCAAAACGTATGGGTTCTGCCCACCCCAACCTTGTCCCATACCGCGCCTTTGAAGCCAAAGATGGGTGGTTTGTCGTCGCCGTCGGGTCTGATGCTCAATGGGAGCATTTCTGTACCCTATCGGAATTAATTGAACTAAAACAATGGAAAACAAATGCAGAGCGAATCGAACATCGCCAAGTAATTGAGGACGAAATTCAAACGTGGATTCAACAACTTAGTCGCACCGAATTGGAGGAGCTTTTGCAAGGGATTCCGTGCGCCCCAATCAACACCGTTTCAGAGGCACTTGCTGATGTGCAGAGTGTCGATCGCGGCGTATTGTTCGAGGAAGATGGAGTTACGACGCTCGCAAGCCCGCTTCGATTCATGGAACCTCAATGAGGTTCACCAACCGAGCTGCTTCGACAACATCGCCGTCTTCCCACCAATCGACAGCGATGAACGTCGGTCGTTTTCCGTGATCTTGGATGCATTCTTTTGCTCGCTCGACCATGAAATCGACATCGTTGGCTTCTGCTGCGCGCGCTGGGTCTGAAAGGCCGGCCTGATTCTTCAACCAGTTGTTCATGTGGTAAACGGGTTGTGAGTCGTCTCCGCGTAATGGACTGCAGTCCATCGATGAGGTGCTCTCATCGGCATAATTCGTGGTCCAACCAAAGGTCAAGAAATCGTGAAAGTAGGGGTGAGAAGCATCGCCCGATTGTTCCCAAAACACAACCAATCGCTTGTCCATATTAATGAGTTCAATGAGTGTCGGCCATTCTGCATTCAACTCGTGCACGTACATCATATCGGTTAAGCCAACATCATCGAGCAGGGCCTTGAGATGATCCGCTTCAACGTGATTTTCAATCAACAGCGTAACGACATCGCGCTCCTCGGATTGCATCTCCGATTCAAGCTTGTTCAACCACGCCCAAGGGTCAACGTTTCCATAGGTGCACGGACTGAATCCACGGCTCGAATCTCCATGACAGAAACGAACATTTGCCGCGCTTTGATCAACATCGTTCAGGTAATGCGTGTCGAGCATAAAGGCGCGCATCCCTGCGTTCCATTGTGCCTGGAATCCAGTACGAT
>CALBFP010000006.1 GCA_937894115.1 uncultured euryarchaeote | reverse complement strand
TGTCCAACAATACGATGTCAGCAATTTTCATTTGCGCCAACACAAAGGCGCACGTTGCCCCAACGTTTCCCGCTCCAATGACCGCAATTTTTCGTCGACCGCTCCCCATAGGTTTCACTTCTGATGATGACTGTTTCCTCACAGTCAATAAGTCAGATGGTCAGTTGACATGATGTTTAAATCAAGCAGTGGCATCAAGTGTATTTTGACCAGTAAGTGGAACTGCCCTCGGAACGATACCAGTGCGTCCCGCTTTCTTCCGGCCATTCAACCCATTCGTATCCATCACGAAGTACCCCGATGGCATTCACAGGCGGCCTTTGATGTTCCAAATCCGTTGGAAACTGTGGTTGTTCCTTGAACATCTGGTTGCTGGAATCAATTGGCTGGTACATTGCTTCTGGAGAATAAGTCGGTCGCCTGAAGAGAACAACAACAACTGCACCCATTGCCATAAGGAATGCACCTCCCGCAAAAATAAGTGTCATAGAATCTTGGGAGCTTCCAACGCTTGCCGCATCATCTCCACCAGAATTTTGTTGATTTTCGGTTGGGCCGGGGCAATCCCCAAGATTCATCACAATCGCAGTACCTCCCGGACAAATCGAAAATTCATCGGAAAGATTGGAATCCGGATTGAGCACGTACGTAATGTTTTGCTGGTCCGTGTTCTCTTCTACGGGGCAATCTGCTAAGTCTGAAACAACGGCTGAACCACCAGGGCAAACATAGAATATTTCTGGTGAAGATTGATTTTCTGTTGAATTTACCTGCTCCGGACAATCCGTCAAGTCAGTTACGACTGCCCCGCCTTGTGGACATACGTAGTAGATGACGGTTGTTTGGTCACTCTCACCGCCTGAGTTTCCACCACTCCCATTCTGACCAATCGTACAACCTTCCTCATTTACCGAACCTATTGAATCTTCACACTGGTCTTCGAAATTCAGGACACCGTCACCATCATCATCCTCGTCTTCGTACCCGTCCTTGCAGCCATCACCGTCAAAATCCGTATTTGCGTTTGAGGGCCAATTGGTTTCGCCTTTGGAGCACGAATCTGCTTGATCAACCACGCCGTCGTTGTCGTCGTCTGCATCTTCTCCGTTATCCTCACAGCCATCTGAATCGTGGTCCGTCACGGTGCCAGAGGACCAATCAAGATTACCCGGAGTGCAAAGATCCGAACCATCCAGGATACCGTCGTTATCATCATCAGAATCCTCGGAATTTTTGCAACCATCACCATCGTAATCGTTCGCAGCACCAACGATTCCGGTTGGGCAAGCATCATTGAGGTCGGAGTATCCGTCGTTATCATCGTCTGCATCTTCTAGAGATATATCTCTGCAACCATCGTTGTCGTGGTCGGTGATACTCGTTGAAATCCAGCCCTTGTCGCCTCTGGGACAAAGATCGACAACATCGCTGATACCGTCCGCATCGTCGTCTTCATCGCAGGAATCTCCGAAGGAGTCATCGTCATAATCGGATTGACTAGGATTGTACACCTCTGGGCAATTATCACTCGCCCCGATGTTGTCGTTGTCGTTGTCAGGAACATAGAATTGCAACTTATTCTGCACAGGGTCATACGCCACCAAACCACCGTTCGGCAAGGTATCAAGGGGTTGGTCGTAAGTGTCAAGCTCGATGTCAAAGATGGTCCCATTTTGCGTGCTGATCCACGCCATAAAGGTATGAGGTGAAGCAGCAGCACCTGACATCTGCCACGATGTGGACGTGGAACTCGTACAACCTGAGAAAACTGCATAACCAGCAGATGTTACCTTGAAGCTAACACAATCAACATCATCGGTTACGGCAAACGACTGCTTCCATTTGTAGTTGTATGCAGCATCAAATCCAACAACAATAAATTCAAATTGGGTGCTGTATGACTTTAGTGCTTGTCCGTCAAAGTATGGATTATTACTCGAACCGTAGCTGTACAAAAAGAGAACACCAGAGCCGTCGTCCTCGAAAATGGCACGATCAAAGATGAGGGTGTCGTCGTCCCCTGACAAGGAGAATTCTTCAGCATCATACCACGTACCGTTTGAGCCAAGTTTGACAATGTGTGAGCAGTAATAATTCATCTGACTGCACGATGTTTCTTGGCCGCTAAAATTGACATAGGTATTCTGGTTAGAATCCATGCTAAATGACAACGTTGATACGTGCGCGATATTTCCGATTACCTCAAAATTAGACACCATGGCGGACGGATCGACAACAGCGACTGCTGATGTCTTTTGACCTGCTGGATTCAAACTGAGCCACACGAAACAATGGGTGTTTGTACCGGAAGAGACACCCGGACATTGCGTGGTTTGGGAGTCGTAGCGAACCGAGTTGTAGGTGTATACGAGAAAATGGAGACCTGCAAATTCTGCATCGAAAGCCATGTTGTCACCGGAATATGAAGACGAACCCAACTCCAACAACCGAGTCCATTGGCCCCCCATCGAAGTGTACGCCATAACAGAAAACTGCCTGTACGAACCAGACGTCCCCTTATCCAGAGTTAAGTAGAGGTTGCCGCTTTCATCCATGCGTTGGTCAACGAGTTCTCGGGAAGCATAACCGTTCGGGCTTGATTGGGCTTCAGCCCACTGCCAGCCATTGGCTGAATGATAGGCGATGATGAGTTGATGTGAACTCGTAGAGACCGACACGGTGTTGGAAAAGGAAACCGTACCGGTGTTGTAAACAGAAAGCACGGTGAAGAACTCATCCTCACCGAGAACATGCAGAGCGATGACAGAGCACCGGTAATCGTCCGAATAACAGTAGCTGGTACTCGATACGGTTTTGCTCCAAACCTCCGACCCGTTGCTGTTGATCTTGTGGAAGTGGACACCGTACCCGTTTCCAGTTGACCCCATCGTACCGCCCCCGGCATAAGCGTAATATTGGTTTCCTAAATTATCAATTCCAAACGTTGAATCTTTTGTGGAGTATGGTAAGTAGACTTGCTGCGATGCGTCCACAATGTCGTAGGGGAAATAATCATCAGAATATTCGTGTGCATACGAGGCCGTTGGGTTGTATGATGTGAGGTTCCAATCGGGCAAATAGGCGGTTGGATACTGATTTTGCGAGGCAGAACCGGATACAAGACCGGCCCCCCATACGGGTCCAAAAATCGATACCAGAAACAAAATCGACAACACAACGGCATTGTTTGTTTTCGTCATTAAAGGATTCCACATGCCCACTACTTTATGAGGATTGCATCGGTATTCTCATATTTTCCACGCCGCCGCCAAACCTCAACAGCGTGGCATCTAATAACCTCCTTCATGTGGACGATTTTGTACAACTGTTCGGGT
>CALBFP010000005.1 GCA_937894115.1 uncultured euryarchaeote | reverse complement strand
GACACAAAAAACAAATTTGTCATCCTTCTTTGCCTGTTGGTTTTGGTGATACTCAATAGAAAAATTATCGCTTCATTGATTCGATTCGGGCCTACGATGTCGGCTGTTATCGAAATCATTCGAATGCTTATCGTCGTTTCGATAGGCATACTTTTAGGAACCTTAGGATTTGGAACGAAATCGAAGAAACAAGTTGACATTCCTTTGAATTTAGATGCTGACGAATCACCGGATTCGTTGAAAGATAATGCTAGCCTTGACCACTATAATTCCTCTGAACAATTTATTATTGAATTTCTCCTTGAAAAGGAGAACAAATGCTGGCAATCAGACATTGTGAAAAATTCCGACATGACGAAGTCAAAAATCAGCCGGACATTGTCGAGCCTCGAGTCGAAGGGATTGATTACACGAGTAAGGGATGGTATGGGGAATCGGGTCATCCTTGATGTTAGTGAATTGTTCTAGTCGATGAGGGGTTGAGTTCTCAGCAATTGAATCACTCTCTTT
This sequence comes from uncultured euryarchaeote, assembly GCA_937894115.1. Taxonomy (GTDB): domain Archaea; phylum Thermoplasmatota; class Poseidoniia; order Poseidoniales; family Poseidoniaceae; genus MGIIa-L2. The sequence continues at coordinate 1,956 of CALBFP010000005.1, read as the reverse complement.
CAAACCTCCTCGAAAACGAAGTCAGAACTGTGAATGCTCGCTGTTGCAGCGAGTTTCATGTATTCTCAATCAATTTCGCCGAGATTACACATGGTGTTGCAACATACTTAATCTCGATGAACAAGAAAATCACGGTTTTAATGATGGCTCTACTGCTCACAGGATCTCTATCAGGATGCTTAGGCAATGGCGACAAAGGAGACGACGATGAAACAGATACGGTGCCGGTGTATGAACCAGGTCCTTATGAGGTTTTGAAGTACGAAAACATAACGTTTGCAAGTGGACTAGCACATACGGATTCAAGTACAAAATCATCTGCAGTCCCTCTGATGTTGGATGTCTATTGTCCAGACAGTGATTCAACGAGCAGACCGGTTTTGATGTTCATTCATGGTGGTGGATTTACTGGTGGAATCAAACACAAGCCGGAAATTGTTGAGATGGCAAATTACTATGCTTCCCGTGGATGGGTTTACGTCTCCATTGATTACAGAACAACGGAGGAGTTGGGTGATATCGATGACATGTCCCAAGAAGAAATCATGGATTATTACGAGGGTATTGCGCCACAAGAATGGATTGAGCATGCGTTTACTGGATCTGAATCAACGAAACAAATTCAACAAGTGGTTGCTATGTATGCTGCTCAAAGAGATTCAAAGGCCGCACTTCGTTGGATAGTCGCGAATGCAGACACATACAGCATTGACATCGATGAAATCGCAGTAGGAGGTGCTTCGGCTGGTTCTGTCACAACAATCGCTTTGGGTATCACTGACGAGAGTGATTTTCGTGATGAGATTTCCATCGATGATGACCCAACGCTTGCTACAACAAATCTAAACGAAACTTATGACGTGAAGAGCATGGTCTATTTCTGGGGCGCCAATGTCAAAGTAGAGTTGTACAATACTGTGTATGAAGTTGATCGATACGATGAAAATGACCCAGAATTGTTCATGGCACATGGTGATGGACACGACCCTGTAACACCATACGAAGGTGCGCTTGTCTTGGAGGAAATTTACGAATCCCTTGGTATTCCCAGCGAACTCGTCACTCTTGAGGGGTATGGACACGGCGCTTGGAATGCACTAGTTGACGGAAAAGGCCTGTTCGAATTATCGTTTGATTTCCTAATGGAGCGTCAACTTGTAAGGAGCAGTGTTGATCCAACACCTGACCCAGATTCCGATCATCTTGTCAACGCTGATGATTACAATGTTCTTTACATCGGCCATAGTTTCGGACGAGTTTTTGCTGAAACACTTCAGGATTATGCACACGCCACAGGATTCACCGATCACGCGCAGTACATCGAAATGAGTGGGGGACGCACAGGTGCCCCCGATGCATTGTGGGAAGACGATGGCCACCGTGAGAACATCAAGGACTACCTTGACACAGGCGAGATTGATGTTTTGATTATGATCTGTTGTTCAGTCGAATTTGAAGAAACAGGGGGACAGTCAGACGAAGCAATTTGGAACTTTACTGATTATGCTCTAGAGAAAAATCCAAACACCCGCATTGGACTTTCGATGCTTTGGAAGGATTTTCCTGGACAATATGAAAATGCAAGTGAACACAAGAACGGAACCGAATTGAGGTATGATTCCTGGGTTCGATTGGCCTCCAACTTGAGCTCCGATTATCCTGATGCAGATATTTTCACGTTCCATCATGGCGCTGCAGCATATGAATTACGGGACATGTTTGAAACAGGCCAACTTGATGATGACCTCGAGCAACTTACGGGTCCAAAAGCAACTTCCGTCTTTACTGATGAAAAGGGTCATCCAGGCCAAATCATGATCGATACTGGAACCCTCATTTGGCTTCATGCAGTTCACGGTGTCGAACCGTTGGATGTGTCAGAATTTACCGAATGGAACACAGACATCCGAGTAATCGCAAATACAGTTCTTGAAGAATAAATCAATGAATCAGAAA
>CALBFP010000004.1 GCA_937894115.1 uncultured euryarchaeote | reverse complement strand
TTGTTCAAATGTCATCGATATCATCGACATTGTCGTTGTCATCGTCTAAGTCCTCATCAACATCATGACAACCATCTCCGTCACGATCAGTAAGTGCATTTGAAGTCCAGCCGAGTTTCATTCTCTTGCATTGATCGATATCATTCTGAATCCCATCATTGTCGTTGTCATCGTCTTCGACCGTATCTTCACATCCATCGCTATCGTAGTCTGTTACAGATGTTGAGAGGAATCCTTTGGTTTGAGAGAGTGGACAGGTTACGTCTAGAATATCAATGACATTATCGTTATCATCATCATCGTCCTCAACATCGTCCTTGCATCCATCTTGATCGTAATCTTCGGATGGAATAGAGAGCCAGTTGAGTGGACTCGCATCACATCCATCGAAGGTGTTCTGGATACCATCGTTGTCAATGTCCGGATCTTCTTGATCATGGCAACCATCCAGATCAATATCCATCCATGTGCTCGCATCGAATACGATGCTGTTCACACCATGACAAAGGTCGTTGACATCGTCGGGGAATCCATCGCCATCATCATCGAGATCTTCTTCTGCATCATGACATCCATCTTGGTCTCGGTCGAGTGACGTATTTCCTGCCTCCCAATCTGTGAATCCTTTTGGACAATCCATGTCCTCTTCGAAGGAATCAGAATAGCCATCGTTGTCATCATCATCGTCTTCGCTTGCATCAGCGCATCCATCATCATCGTGGTCGGTTGTGGCATCCGAAACAAAACCGATTGGCGATGAAAGTGGGCATTGTGTGTCATCTTCATCATTGATTCCATCGTTGTCATCATCGTCATCGCATGCATTTCCAAATGCATCTGAATCGTAGTTGAGTTGGTCTAGATTTTGAACACCTGGACAGTTGTCAAGACGCTTTGCTACTGTATCTCCATCGAGATCACTGCCTATGCGAAGGAGGAATCCTGCGCGGTCGAATCCTTCTGCATGTTGTCCAAAGAACATGTTGGTTTGAGCACCTGGTGCAAGACGTCCTCCTACCCAAATGTCATCGCTCGAGGAAAGTGTAACTGTATTGGTTCTTGCATCACCGTTGCTCGAACCAGACGAGGCGTAGAAATCTACGATGCTTGATGCTCCACCGCCCGAATTGTCGACGACAGCAAGGATTGCCGAATTTTTGTTCTGAACGCCGAAGGTTGAATTGTCAAAATCCATTGTTGATCCAATGTATCCTGAAAGGTAAAGCAACCCGTTTTCATCGATATCGAGTTCACCCATCGCATCGTTTTTGTCTGTGCCAAAGGCGAATCCATCCGTGATTAACCCGTTTGAATTGACCGTTAAGATGACCACGTCTTTCATGCCTAAACCTTGCGGCGCCTGCCAACCTTCTACAGGTTCGTACACTTTTGGCGGAGTGCTAGCATCCAATTGACTCGCACCAGAGATTGCAAATCCAGTTGGCGTAGTTATGATGGAGCGTGCTTCTTCAAAACCTGATCCACCGTATGCGGAGAGGAGGTCATTGACGCCTGCTGCTGTCATTCTTGCGACGAAAACATCTGTTGAGGTTGTGCCTTGACGCGTCACGTTTCCTCCTGAATAGATGAATGTCTCAGTAAATTGGCCGGTGACGAGGACTTTTCCAGACGTTCCGATCTCGACGGCATCAAATCCAATCACGCTGTGTGTCGATTGAAGAATGGACAGTTTCTGTGCTGACAGGCTTTGATCGGTGTACAGGATGAACGTACATGCAACAGATCCGTTCTCAATACATGACGCACCACCGGGAATACCAGTTGATGTGAGATTTCCTGATGATGAACCAATTAATGCAAAGGAACCATTCGATAGAGCGACGAAACTTCGCATTTCTTCAAGCCCTGATGTGCCAACAGAGATGGCAGAATCATACGTCTGCGATGTGGTGTTGAATTGAATAAAGAAGGCGTCTCTGTTTCCCT
>CALBFP010000003.1 GCA_937894115.1 uncultured euryarchaeote | reverse complement strand
TTTCCTCTTCGTTACGCACTGCACTATGAGGATATATTGTCTTCGCCTTGTTGCTAACGAAAAAACGCTGATTTCCGGACCGTTTTTGGAAATCGAGATCAGAAAATAATCAAACAATGTTCATACACAGCTGCAAAAGATAACATTTCTTGAGTGTGTTACATGTTTCTGCGATATTGTCCGCCAACTCGGAACAAAGCATCAGTGATTTGTCCCAGGCTTGCAACCTTGACTGTTTCCATCAGCTCCTCGAAGACATTGCCACCCGTGCGTGCAACCTCCTGCAGTTGTGCGAGTGCGGCCTTTGTTGCATCGTCCTCCTTGGTTTGACGATCTTCGGTCCGCTCAAGACAGGCTTGCTTTTCTTCAGGAGTGGCTCGAGCCAACTCCATTTCGAAATCATCTGCACTTGATTCATCAAAGACTTGTGCATTCGGATTCTGGAAGGTGTTGACGCCAATGATTGGAAGCGTTCCATCGTGTTTAAGATGCTCGTAATACATCGATTCATCCTGAATCTTGCCACGCTGGTACATGGTCTCCATAGCACCAAGAACTCCTCCGCGTCGAGAGATGGCCTCGAATTCTTCGAGGACTGCAGTTTCCACGAGGTCAGTGAGTTCGTCAACAATGAATGCGCCCTGCAATGGATTCTCGGTCTTGGTCCATCCCGATTCTTTGTTGACAATGAGTTGGATGGCTAGAGCACGACGCACGGATTCTTCTGTTGGTGTTGTTATCGCTTCATCGTATGCATTGGTGTGCAACGAGTTGGCATTGTCTTGGATGGCAAGAAGCGCTTGCAGGGTTGTACGAATATCGTTGAAATCAATCTCTTGAGCGTGGAGTGAACGTCCTGAAGTTTGGATGTGGTACTTCAGTTTCTGAGAGCGTTCATTCGCTCCGTACAGGTCGCGCATGGCTACAGCCCAGATACGTCGAGCAACTCGACCTATGACGGTGTATTCGGGATCCAATCCATTGCTGAAGAAGAAAGAAAGGTTTGGTGCAAATTTGTCGATGTCCATGCCTCGGCTTCGATAGTATTCGACGTAGGTAAAGCCGTTTGCAAGTGTAAGGGCGAGTTGTGTGATTGGATTTGCTCCTGCTTCTGCAATGTGGTATCCGCTGATGGATACGGAGTAGTGGTTGCGTACGTTGTGGTCAATGTAGTATTGCTGTACATCGCCCATGAGTTTGAGGGCAAACGGTGTCGAGAAAATGCACGTATTCTGGGCTTGGTCTTCCTTGAGGATGTCTGCTTGAACGGTTCCACGAACCGTTGAGAGGGTTCGTGCTTTGATTTCCGCATAGGTTTCAGCGTCTACCATTTCATCGCCACGTCGTCCAACGGTTGCAAGACCGAATGCGTTGTGACCTTCCGGTAATGCTCCACGATAGGCAACATCGAGTGGTTCGATGGTCTTGCCTTGTTCTTGGAGATGCTTCTCGACTTGTTGGTCGATGGCCGCATTGAGGAAGAATGCGAGTAGGATTGGGGCAGGACCGTTGATGGTCATTGAAACCGATGTGTTGGAATCGCAGAGATCGAATCCTGAGTAGAGGCGCTTTGCATCATCACAGGTTGCAATGCTGACACCCGAATTTCCGACTTTGCCCCAAATGTCTGGGCGTAATGCAGGGTCTCGACCATAGAGCGTTACAGAGTCAAAAGCAGTTGACAATCGAACGTAGTCTTGCCCTTGACTGAGGTAGTGGAATCGTCGGTTGGTTCGCTCAGGTTCACCTTCTCCAGCAAACATTCGAGCGCTCAATTCATCGGTTCGCTTGAATGGGAACACACCTGCAGTGTATGGGAAATGACCAGGCGCATTCTCTTTGCTGAGCCATTCAAACAATTCACCGTCATCGGCAAAGGTCGGTAACGCAACACGAGAGATGTTTGAATGAGCAAGCGATTCCGTCGTTGTTTGAACCGAGAATGGTTTGCCACGAACGTGGTACGTGTATTCTCCACTTCGATACTCATCGGCAAGTGTGCGATAGTTTGCGAGGTCTTCTCGGGCAGTTTCTATTTCTTCGAGAAGTTCAGCGATTTGTTCGTCCACATCTTTCGCAATTGAAGGAATGTGTTCTTTTGCAGATTCGAGATGTTGGCAAAGACGTAGCTTTTCGGCAACAGCCGTGTTTCCTTCATGATAAGTTCGAATCGTTGCGGCAATGTCCGAGAGATAGTGGACACGCTCTGGTGGGATCACACCTTTGCGTTCACCAACAATTTCCATCGGCGCACGGGCTTCAAACCCGATCATGGATGAGAGTTTCTGCCACAGTGCATCGACACCAGGATCTGCAAATTGACTTGCTATGGTTGCGACGACAGGGAGTTCCTCATCAGCAACATCGAACAGATTTCGGTTGCGACGAACTTGCTTTCGAATGGCTCGAAGGGCGTCTTCGCTTCCACGCTTTTCGTACTTGTTGAGAACGACCAAATCGGCAACATCGAGCATTTCGATCTTTTCCAGTTGGGTGTGTGCACCGAATTCAGCGGTCATCACGTAGAGTGAACGGTCGGCAACAGAGGTGATGGCATCGCTTCCTTGACCGATACCACTGGTTTCACAGAAGATGAGATCGAACCCAACCGCCTTTGCAACTTCGATGGCTCGATCGAGATTTGCACTGATTTCAGAACCACTGCCCCTACTGGCAAGGCTGCGCATGTAGAGGTCGTTGTTGGAAAGGGAATTCATTCGAATACGGTCGCCAAGAAGCGCTCCGCCGGTTCGCTTCCGTGTCGGGTCGACACAGAGCAAGCAGACTTTCTTCCCTGGATTGTCTCGTTGAATACGTAACATCAATTCGTCGAGAAGGCTCGATTTCCCTGCACCGCCTGTACCTGTAAATCCAATGACAGGAACGTCGTTGGATGAGGAACGACAGGCTTCGACGGTCTGCTTAAAGCTCGCTTCATCGGCGGACTCTGAAAGTGTAAGAAGAAGCCCAACCTTGGCCATGTCCTCTGGTGTTACTGGACCATCAAGGCTCTTCATTCGAGCATCTGAGGTCAATTCTACCTCCTGTGCAATGCCCATCAAATGGTGAATCATACCAAAGAGCCCCATGGTTCGACCATCATCAGGCGAGTAAATTTTGGAGATACCTGCTTGATGCAGTTCACGAATTTCTGGAGGTGTAATGGTTCCTCCTCCCCCTCCAAAGATACGAACGTGCTCGCAACCTGCTTCATCCAACAATTGTCGAATGTATGTGAAATACTCAACGTGACCACCTTGATAGGATGTAAGAGCAACAGCATGTGCGTCCTCCTGAATGGCACAATCAACCACATCTTTTGCTGACCGATCGTGTCCCAAATGTATGACTTCAGCACCTGAGGATTGGATGAGTCTTCGCATCACGTTGATGGCAGCATCATGGCCATCAAACAGCGACGCTGCAGTGATGACACGCACCGGTCCTGTGCTTGTTTCAAACACGGGTTGCTCCTCAGCATCCTCGGCCATGAACCTCCGAAGCAAATGGAGTTCATGAAATCAAGGGTGTCTCTATACCTGAGAGATTTCATCATCCGCCAAAGGAGGTAAGCCCTGCTTTGCTCGAATGTAATCTGTGTAATTGCCGTAATAGACCTTGATCTTTCCACCATCGATTTCCCAAATTCGATTCACAACTTGATCCAAGAACCATCGGTCGTGAGATACGGTGATAAGAGAGCCCTCGTATCCAATAAGTGCTTCTTCCAGCGTTTCTTTTGATTCCATATCCAAGTGATTTGTTGGTTCATCCATCAACAACAGATTGTTGTCTTCCAACAAGAGCTTGAGCAAAGCAACACGCGCTCGTTCGCCACCAGAAAGTTGCTTAAGTTTGGTTCCGACCTGATCGCTTGTAAATTGAAAGCGTCCCAATGCAGCACGAATGTCCCCATATTGGTAATCTGGACGAAGTTTTTGGATTTGATCAACGGGGTTAAGATCGAAATCGAGTGTTGCGTGGTCCTGATGGAAGTAACCGATGACCGTACCAGGGGAAACATCGATTTTCCCAGAATCGAGTTTCAATTCTTCGTTGATGATCTTCAGGAGTGTGGTCTTCCCTTGACCGTTACCTCCTACGATTCCGATTCGGTCCCCTTTGCGAACTTCAAGCGTTTGCTTATCGAGAATAGGACGTTCCAATCCTTCAAAGGTCTTCGTGGCATCAACCAGTTCCAAAACGTCCATACTGGCTTTGTCTATGGCATCGAGTTTGAGAATGAGGGGTTTCCGTTTTTTGGGAACGCGGGCTTTCAAAGCCTTGAGTTCTTGTTGCATACGTGTAATCATCTTGTGCTTCGCTGAAATCGATTTGTCGTATTTGTTCGCTCGTTTCATTTGTTGGATGGCGCCTGTTGTCGATTGAATCTTCTTTTCCATGTTTCCAATTCGTTCGGTGAGAGCTTGCTCACTGGCTTGTTTTTGAACAATAAATTGGCTGTAATTGCCTTTCCATGGCCAAGCACGAAGGTTGTCAACTTCGACAATACGAGTGCAGACTTGGTCGAGGAAGTATCGATCGTGAGATACGATTAATTGCGCCCCTTTGAACTCTCGAAGAAAAGCTTCCAACCATTCAGTGGTTTGAATGTCGAGGTGATTTGTGGGCTCGTCAAGAAAGATGACATCGATGCCAGAAAGACCCACAAGCTGCCGAGCTAGCGCAAGTTTTGCTTTCTCTCCACCGGACAGTTGTTCCACAGACATGTCCATTGGATGTTGATCGAGCCCGAGTCGCTCCAGAATACCTTTGGCGATTCCTGCTACATTTCCACCGCCCGATGCTGCAAGGGTTTGTTGCAATTCGGAATAACGTTCCATCACAGGCTCCCAATCTCCCTCATAGAAGGCTGGGTCAATCATTTGTGCTTCAATCGATGCAATTTCTTCTTCCAATTCTTGGAATTGACGACCCTTTCGACCGAGTTCTTCTTCAATGGTTGAGGCCGATTCGATGTCCCTTATTTGCGTCAAATAAGCAATCCGTATTCCTGGGGCAAAATCGATTTCACCAACGTCTTGCTTTTGTTCGCTGATGGTGTTGAGTAGTGTTGTCTTTCCCGCACCGTTGTGCCCAACAATTCCAATTCGATCACCGTTGTTGACAATAAGGTTGATGTCCTGCAAAACATCGGTTGGTCCGAAACTTCTGTCAACGCCTTCGACGGTAATGAGTTCGCGAACCATGGTGGGTCACCAAACCTAGCCCATCGATGGGGCTTCAAAACCCAATCGGTTCAATTGGCTTCACTTGATGGCAGCAATGGATTCCTCGTGGCGTGCCAGGAGGTTTCGCAACTTGACCTTCATCGAAGGGGTCATCAAGTCATTGTCTGTGGTCCATTCCTCATGATCGAGGATGATGGTTGCAGGAACTTCGTAGCCCTTCCACGTTGGCGCCTGCATGGCTTTGGCTTTCAATTCTGAAAGCATCCAGTCACGGGTTGATTGTCGAGCACACAACTCTTCGTCGCTTCCCGATGCGTCGACTCCGGCTGAACTTAGAGCAGTCTTCATGGCCTCGAGGTTTGGGTGAACGATGAGGTACGTCTTGAGCATGTTGCGTCCATCGAGAGCAGCTTGTTCAACCAATGGTGAAAGTTTGACGTTCTCTTCAAGCGGAGCGGGTGAAACATACTTTCCGTTCTCAAGCTTGAATTGGCTCTTGACACGGCCAGTAATGGACAGGTATCCATCTGCAGTGAGCTTACCAAGGTCACCTGTTCGGAAGGTTCCTGGTTCCATGATAACTTCTTTTGTGGCCTCTTCATTGTTCCAGTAGCCCAGCATGACGTTTGGTCCCGTAACGATAATTTCACCTTCATCCGGTCGGTCGGGGTCGTCCCACGCATCCGTATCGATGGTAACCTTGACTCCATTTGCAACTCTGCCAACGCATCGTAGTCTGGATGTGCCGGGTCCTGACCAACCGTTTGCTGCAACGAGTGGAGAGGTTTCGGTCAAACCATATCCTTCGTAGCAACTGAATCCGACCATTTGAATGAACTCCGCAACATCGGGTGAGAGTGCGGCAGCTCCGGACATACAGAATCGAATGTTTCCACCAAAACGGGCACGGACTTTGCTCCAAACGAGTTTGTCATACAGTTTGTCAAAGAATCCCTTAGCAGGTACTGCGTCGCACTCGACACCGGCTTTTGCAATGCGCTTTGCAGCGGATTTCTTTGCTTTGCCAATGAGAATTGCCTTCAAACCGGTCGCAGCCTCAAACTGTGAGTTCACACGGTCGTAGAACTTGTTCCAAACTCGAGGAACTGCCAACAAAACAGCAGGCTTGATTTCGATACATTCGTCAGCAATCTTTGTCAAGTCCGAGATGAGGTTGATGTGGACACCACATCGAATCATCCAATGGAGGTCAAACGTGCTTCCGAACGAGTGTGCCCATGGAAGGAACGCAGCGTTCTTGTCACCGACATAGATCTTGAATGCAGATTGGACACAAAGGATGTTGGAGAGCGTGTTCCAGTTGGTTAACATGACACCCTTGGGGTTTCCAGTGGTTCCAGACGTGTAGATGAGTGTGTTGAGCGCAAATGGGTCGTCGGCAACATCAATGTCGTCCTTACTGGCTCTTCCAGCGGCGACAAATTCTGCCCACTGATGAACAGCTACACCTTCGGGTGGAATCTGGTTCGCAGGATCATCACCAAGCAAAAGAACACCACATCGAGGCCACTTTGATGCATCATCTGGGAGGTTCGCTACGAGTTTGTCCAGAACTTCGGTGTCTGCAACAGCGATGAGAGCGGGCTCCGAATCGTTGAGAATGTAGGCCCATTCTGCGCCGTGTTGATGTGTATACATGGCGGTGTATGCTGCACCCAGAGCGTTAGCACCGTAGGAGAGTGCAGCCCATTCAACGGAATTGTTGAGAATCATAGCGACACGGTCTCCCGCATTGACGCCAACATCTCGAAGTTGCTTTCCTACAGCTGTGGCGAGATCTCCAAATTCTTGGTAGTTCAGGTGAACTCGAGACATACCAGGTCCTGGAATGTAGCCAAAACAAGGGTGTTCACTGAACCGTTCCGCGCTTGTCATGAGCATCTGGTAGAGGGTTCGAGGATCGTCTCCCTCTGGTTGAACCCATTGGCGGTCGTCTGGCTGTCGTTCCCAAGCAAGTTGTTGTTGCATGACTCACGGTGTACATTGTCACACTTAATTTCATCCCCGATTTTTGACGGTTAGGGAATTTTTGAAATTGCATTTGCTCTCCAATCCGCACCACCGTTTCGGTTGGCAAGTGGAGATGCAGGACTTGGGTGCCACATCGAGTCAATGCGGACTCCGTCAAGAATGGACTTCGCACGCTTTTTTGCGTAATTGCCAACGCCAACCACCGCTTCAATTCCCATGACATCGACTACGGATTTGAGATGACGATCGCAGGCTTTCAATACCGGTTCAATCACCGATTGAGGGAGATCCACAGGCGTGACATTACGCCCCGTCTCACCAAGAAGAAGAAGTGGGCAATGATTGACCACATAGATGTTCGAGAAAATGGATTCTGTTGAGCCGTAATGGTCGGCCAGCATCGACCAAAACCGCGTACCGGATACTTCCTGTCGCTGCATCGAGAGGCCCTCTACGGGTCGCTTGGGGTGCGCTCCGAGAGGTGTTTTGACCTCTCGTTCTTCGATGTGTAGAACGTCACGTGCCATCGCAGTGGCTCCAAACGGAACACCTGTCTGAGCCATACCGTACGGGCCAGGGTTCATACCAAGCAGGAGTGTTTTTGCCCCAAATACGCTCCATTTGTCGATGAACTGTTCGTGGTAATCCCAAGCATAATCCAGAGGATTTGTGACGTAAGCAACGGATTGATGTTTGAGAATTCGAGATACGCCCCGATTGCAATCTTCAGAGAGGCGCTTTGCTGCATCTTTCAATTGGTCTTGAATGGATTCTACCATGGGAGCTCGACTCCAGTATACTCAAAAAAACGCCCACTGCGATTTTGATTTTGTTTGGAGATTAATCCAATCAAACCTTCCACAGATTGAGCCACAGGAACCGGAGCGCGTTTGCCACCCATGTCGGTCATAGCCCAACCGGGGTGATAAGACGTTACCGAGATGTTGTCGATTTTCCCTTCAACGGAGAGGATTTTGCTGATCATGTTCAAACCGCTTTTGCTCGTTCGGTAAGCATAGGATCTTCCACTCATGCAATCATCGATCGAACCCATCAGACTTGAGATGTTGGCGACTTTGGCTTGGCTGGCTTCCCGAAGAAGTGGCCACAGGGCCTGTGCAACCCTCAATGGGCCTATCGTATTGACATTCAACACCTCGAGAGACAACTCTGGATCAACCTCACTCAACGATTGCCATCGCCCGTCCATGATGCCTGCATTGTTGACGAGTACGTCGATTGAATCGGTAATGGATTTGATTTCATTGGCAAAGGATTGAACCGAATCCGTCGAAGCGACATCAAGCGGTAAAACAGTCAAATTGCGATGCAACAAATCCATGCTGGCTGGCGTTCGAACTCCGGCAACAACGGTGTGACCTTGGTCCAGTAACTGTTTCGCAAATTCCAGTCCAAGACCTCTGTTCGCCCCAGTGATTACCCATGTCGCCATGCAAAGCCGTCGTACTGGGGATTCATTGAGATTATCTGTTGCTCAGCACGGATGCAATCGATCGGTCGAGGTTGACTTTCGCAGCATCAAAAATTGTTTCCATCGAGGGGTGGTCGTGTTTTCGCTTTAATCGAGCCCGAGTTGAAACGAGATTCCATGCTGTCTTTTTCCCGATGCCCGGGATGGCTTCCAATTGCTTCTCAGTCACGGTATTCATGTCCAAACCGATCTCAACACCGGTAATGGAGCGAGCACCATGACCTGTAATCATGATGTTCGAAGAGGTTTCAAGCGGAATGTGGTACGGAACACCAATGAGGATGGGATAGGCACCAATCTGTCTGCCGAACGTCAAACCTGCTCGGCCATGGACCTGTTGACTTGTGTGTTGTTCTGTGAGGTGAACGGGCAATCGGGTTCTTCCATCGTGCGTTTCCCAATGCACATCCTTGAGAATTCCTCCAAGTGGAAACAATTCCTGAAGCAGCGGTCGGTCGATGTTTTCCCGTACTGCAGTTTTGAACCGTTTGAATTCGTCCTCAGGGACTTCTTGGAAACCGGTGCCTTCGACTTGGCGGATGTTGATGCGTCTCAACAACAACCCTTCATTTCGCAACTCCATCAAGAGATTCAAATTCATCTCGTAGGTTTCTTTTCGTTCTCCCCTTAATCCAGCAATGAAGTTGAGTCCAGGTAGGAGCTTGGGCAATCCACGCTCTCCTCGCTTGCGACCGTATTGGTTGATGTGACGCAGGGCTGTTTTCAGTTGCTGAGAGTCGCAGTTCAACCAATTAGCAACATGTACATCAGGGTCTGCGGACTCCAATCCAAAGGACAATACGGCTCCATCAGAGAGTGTATCAACGAGTGTCTTTGTGATCTCAGTGGATGGTTCAAGGTTTTCTGCGATGATCGATGGATTTCCGTTGTCAGTATGCAAGATTCCCAACCGTTCATCTTCACGCAATCCATACAGCAATTGCGCAATAGGTTCTGGGTTTGGAATTGGATATTCAAGATCTTGAACGCCCTCTGCCATGTAGGTGTAGGTATCCGTCATTCCACCCAAGCGAACGTGTTGAACACCTGCGTCATGGGCGAGTTTGACCTCTTGAATGATGTCTTCTGGCGTTCTCCAAATCGGTATACCCTTTTTTGGTTCAATGCAAAATTTACAACCGCGTCGAAACCGAACGCAGCCTTGGTAAACCTCAACTTCGTAGGTCAGAGGACCTCTTCGCTCTGCATCTCCAAGGTCTGGATGTTGAGTGACTGCTTTGCTTTTGGCACCTAAGTGCGCCCATTTGGTCCACTCCTCGCCGTTTCGTTTGGTGTTTTTCCACGCACCGCTGTTGAGAAAACCATTCAGTGTTGCATCCGTGTCCTGAATTGCAAGGAAAAGATTTGAACGCAGAGGAAGCCATCCTTCTTTCTTCCATCCACGCACCGCCCAGCCTCCAAACAGAGCAGGTATTTCCCCAGGCAGTTGGCGTATCAGGTCGGTTGATTCTTTCCTTGATATTGGAGTGCCACGAAGGTATCGGCCCGGAACTACAGCGCCTGCTATGCACACAAACCCTTGCAAATTCTGCAGGATTTGTTCTCGCTCGTGTTGTGAACAAATCCTCCATTGATCGATGGTCATGTACTCGTAATCGATGTTGTGATGTTCCAAAACACCACAAACGTAACGGATGTGAAATCCAACATATGGAGGGACGCCAAAGGCTGCGGGTTCATCCTCGTATCCGTCAAGAACGAGCCATGCAGTTTCGCTCTCAACCATGAACGTCCTTTCGCCTTCACCCAAATAGCCTTATGTCTTTCAAAACAGAGATTGGTGAAGGTTTTGATTGACCAATCAACGTCGTCGGTTGTTGTTTTTCTCTTCAGCAATGGCTCGAAGTTCACGAGAAGACTTCCCACCTTGGGTCTTTTTCTTCCCGCCACCTTGAGAAATATCGACTTTAATGCGTCTTCCGTTGAGCTCCTGCCCATTCAGGGCCTTGACGACTTTATCTCCGCTGTCTTCCTCTTTGATGAAGACAAATGCAAAGCCTTTCGGTTTTCCACCCTTGTCCGTCGCAATAACAATCTCGCTGATGGTTGCATGCTCACCAAAAAAGGCACTGATTGCTTTTTCATCGGCATCGAACGGTAGGTTTCCGACATAGAGTTTCAATCCTTTAGGTTGGTTCTTTGCCCGCTTTTCTTTGTTGTCAGCATCTCGTACGCCGATTCGACGTCCATGCAATCTGTGGCCGTCAAGTTGTTTGATCGCAGCGTCTGCATGGGCCTTATCGGTGTAAGTCACAAATCCAAATCCGCGAGAAACCCCAGCATCATCGGTCATCACGATGCAATCGCTCATCTCACCGTGCTTTGCAAACAACTCACGCAACTGTTCAGTATCAATTTCTCGCGGCAGTCCTCCAACAAAGAGGCGACAGCCCGGTGGTGATTTTTGGCGGCGTCCACCGCTTTGCCCTTGACCTTCAAACCGAAAGTACGTACGTTCTCTTCCATCTTCGCGAACGTCTGCAGCGATGAATGTGGCACGACCCGACGAGCCCTGAGCAAAGCGTTGTTCAGCCTCTTTGCCCCATCGCTTGCCGGCTAAGTTCAATGCTGAGGCACCTTCCTCGAGATTAGCCCACCCTGATCCGAAGTTATCTGCAAGAGCACGGTAACTCTCGTAGTTGCAGGTTGGGCACATTACGTTCCAGTCTCCGTTAACTCGTGCTTCTAATGTTGCACCACATGGTGGACAAATCGCATGGAGAACACCGCAATCCTTGCGTTCACGGAAATCGAGTCGAACAACAGGCTCAACTTCCGTGACGACCGCTCGAGCGATGTCTCGACGTCGTACAGCGTCTGCGACTGCGTGAAGGAATCGATCGACGATTCGAGTGACGTGGAAGTGACCGTGAAGTTGATGGGGAAGCACATCCCCGCTTTTTCCTTCAACGATGAGGATTCTCGCTTCTCCACCCTTTTCCTGCAATTTTTCGAACTGACACAGTACCGTGTCACCAATTTCGATGTTAACGATGGATTTTGAAGCATCGACAATGATGCGTCCATCTTCGATACGCATGTAACCCGTTGTCGTTGCAACAATGCGATCTTCAATTGCGATTGCTCCTTCACCGGCTTGATGTTCGCCGACGTTTCCAATTTCTGTTCCTGGGGTGACGAGGCTCGTCGTCATAATTTCAACTCGCTGCACATTCCAAAGGCGATGCATTGGTTTGTGCTGATTCAATGCGAGCGATACTCCTTTTTCAACCCCTCACATGGGTTCGTATCCTTTCTTCTCCAAGCGATAACAACAAATCGGTGTGAACGCCTTCGTCTTCGAATGATGTGCATAAGTAGCAGGCAGTCGGAAATTATCTTGATGAATCGATTGCAAATCGTAACCGTTGGATTCCGCAAGCGTTTGCAGATGTTGTGCGTCCGTGCTGTGAATGAAATGAATTAAAGGGATCTTCATTGCGAAAACAGTCTCAAAAAACACACGATCTGCCCGTGCTGTTTGAACGCCCCAAGGAGGATTCATGATCGCAATATCAACATGAGGTTCAAGAGACAACGGGCTCCCATCGATCTTTTTACTTTGAATCACGCTCGATGCGATTTCTTCGATGTTCTTTGCATTCGCTTGAAGAACATCCATTGCAGCAGAATCGCATTCGATCATTGTGACATGTTTCGCGCCGAGAAAAGCTGTACCAATTCCAAGGATACCGTTTCCCGCTCCGAGGTCGAGTACGTGCTTGTCTGTAAAATCATCATGAAAGTGAATTTTGGTCAGCCATGCTGCTGCAAGGTTTCCTTCTGTAGGATATTGTTCAAGTTCCACTGCAGTGCAAGGGTGAGGAATCAAAGATGAGAGTTGCATGGCCAAATGCCGCTGTCGCATGCCTTCACCAACGCCGTTGCTGACCAAACTGCGGATTGTTGAATTGCTGTTGTTGCTGTTGCATTTGAGCAGAGTATTGCGCTTGTTGCATCGCTTGCTGGTTGCTCATCATCATGGCGATTTGGCGAATTTGTTGCGCCTCCAATCGCAGGCGTTGGATGAGTTGTTCACTTGGCTGTTGGTTGCCACAAAAGCGGCAGAATTTCATGCTGTCGTGAAGGGACTGACCACAACTCACACAAAACGCCATTGTCTCACCTGAATCTTCTGTACCTTACAACCGTTTTGAACCTTTCATTGAACCGATGTTAACTCCATGAACACCGGCCAGGTTTCAAAACCGACAGCTGTAGCGCGTTCATTGATCGAATCCCAACGAGGATCGTCAACCATGTCACTGGGTTCAACACCGTTTTCAAGAAGTTCCAAAACAAGGTTACGGAATTCAATTTCAATTTCCGATGGGGGTGTTTCGGCTTCCATCACAGGTGCTTCCATCGCATTCTCCGGAGTTTCTGTTGTTGGTGTGACATCGCGTTCTTGCAATTCAACGCCTGCCGCTTGCATCTCTCCAAAACCATCGTCCGTTGCTCTGGTTATGGCATCACTGACAGATTGCGGACCTCCCTCCACGTCTTTATCGATGGTTGGAAGTGGTACGGATTCGTGTTGTACAACTTCTACGTCGCTAACCTCAACGATATCACTGGCATAATTCGGTTCGGCAGCGATGTTTTCAGTGGCATCCTCAACAACGACCGGTTGGGGTGTTGCAGGCTCAGCAGCGCGACCAACCCCGAGAATCTCTGCTTGTTGGCGAGCCAGTTCTGCCGCCTTACGGCGCGGCAGACTGACATAGCACTTGTTTGGAATTGAAGTTGGTGGAAACGGAAGATAGTAACGCTCAATGGAGGGTATGCTTGGGTGTCGAAAACAAATCATTGTTATGTTTTCAAACCCACGTTGTGCAGGGACATCGACCGAAAACGGCACAGGTTGGATTGAAATCGAGCCTCGGGCCCACTTCTCCGTAGTGACCATGTGTTGCATCCAGGGACCTAGATCAGTTGTTGCGATGTCAAGAAATTGAAAGGATGCATCTCGAGGGTTCAATCCTTGCTCTTGCAGTAATTTTGCTTCTGCTCGAGGTCGATGAAAGACGCCGATGACAGGCTGTCCGTGTTCGACCATGTCGCCATGCATTTCCAATATCTTGCGTTCCTTACGTGGACAAATTAGAATCACCTGCATTCGCAAGGCTTCCGAATCAAAGATGTCCTTCCATCGCTCTTCCGCCTCAGAGAGGAGTCCGTCAATGGTCGTTCCTGGAATCATTGCGGTAATACCCATGCGCTCACGTATCCGATGAATAAGAGGATGCATTTATGCCTACTGATGCAAGATAATCGTTGTAATGTGCCAATTCTGCCAACAAAACAACACCTCCAGCAGCACCTCGAACGGTGTTGTGCGATAGTGCTCTTATTGTCACAACACCTCCTTGGACGTCGAGGAGTTGAACCGTTGTGGTCATCCCTGATTTGAGATCCATCGACGGTTCTGCAGTTTCCGATGTTTTTCCGTTCCACAGAAACCGATCACGAGTCGGTTCAGTATCAACAATCTCCATGGATTGCAACGGCTGGCTTGGAAGAGAAACATGTGGTAATTCGGAGCCGGTTTTCAACACACGTTGAATCACCTCAAAGGATGGCTGATTCGAGAGATGAACTTCGAGGTCCACAACGTGGCCGTCTTTCTCGTCGATTCTTTTGCATTGAACGTCCCACTCAACACCGCTGAGCGAGAGTATTTTTTCCGCTTCTTCAACGATTTTCTCTGCCTCTCCTTCAATTTCCCGTCCGACGTATTCTTTACGAAGTTCAGCATCATGAAGCAGCTTCCAACCTGCGCCCGAGAGCGCTTGTTCACTTCGCACAACGACCTTTACGACATCGTGGTGCTGGACAAGAACCGAGAGAGGATGAAGAACGGGGATGAGTGTACAGTTGGTGGCGCATGCATGCAAGGCTCTTCCAGGTTGAGGCGGATGGAGTGCTTCTGGATTCACATCGGCCACAACCAGCGCTACGTTTGGGTCCATACGATAGGCGCTTGCATTGGAAAAAACGTGAATACCCTCACCAACGAGTCTGCTTTCAATGTTGAGAGCAGGCTGAGAAGGCAGTGCGCTAAACACGATTTCTACACCTCGCTTCAGGAATTCAGAAGAGAGATCGTTTTTGTTGATGTCAAGAATTTGAATGTCGCTTTGCCTTATACTGTGAGGCCTTTGTTCGTCAAGGTGCCATTGAATCTCCGAGAGTTTCATTCCTGGGCTTTGGCCTGCAACAGCAGCCAATTCGAACCAAGGGTGGTTGCTTAATCGCTGTTGCATCCTCTGAGATACAAGTCCGGATGCGCCAAGGATTCCAACACGCAACCTTGCCATGGTTTTGACTTAGGCTTCGTCAATTTAGTCCTTGCTTTGCAGCATTGAAACAAAGCATATCTTCAAGTGCTCGTTGTTCAACGCAACACTATGGAGAACCAAAACATTGTCCAAGTATTTGCCCACTGTGACGGCCCATGCGGCGTCTACGATCCTGCAAGCGCACGTGTTGCAGCCGAAGCCGTGCAATCCATGACCAAGAAGATGGTTGCCCTCAGTGAAGGACATGCCGACAAAACCTCTGTTTCTTACATCAATACAATGAGCCGCTACGCAGCCATCAAGGAAGAAGAAGCACAGAAATGCAAAGACGAACTGCTCGTACTGTGGACGGATTTCTTCAAACCTCAACACCTTGAAGCCAACCCTGACCTCCACACCACCTTCTGGATGGCGGCCAAACTTTGCTCTGCTTGCAAGGTTGAGGTATCGGAACAGCATGCACAGGAATTGATGGATGCAGTGGAAGAAATTCACGCCCTGTTCTGGGGAACCAAGGGTCGAGACGTTTCTTGGGTCCGCGCAAGTTGAGGCGATCGATTGGAAACACTGGCTGTTGTCGTGAATGGCGACAGCATGTGGCCGACACTCAACGATGGAGATACTGTTGTTGTCACCCCTTATTCAGGAGAACAACTCGAAGTCGGAAACCTCGTGGTGTTTCACGATCCTCGTGAACCGACTCGAATCTGCATCAAACGATTGAAGCGTATTGATCCGGATGGGTATTTTGTCGAAGGAGACAATCCCGATCCTACAGCTTCAACCGATTCACACAACTACGGAACAATAGAGAAAGAATCAGTCATTGGATTCAAACGCTAATTTGCCCTGACCAAGTTCTTCTTCAACCGGTAGAGGGAACAATTTCCGAACCAAGAGTTTCCGAAGGATTGAGGTACCGTCTCGAAGCGACCCAAGTTTCGCTTCTCCAACCCGAGCCCCGTAGGAAACAGGAATGTTGGAAAGCGGGATTTCTGATATTGCACATTGTGCATACATCTCAGCTTCGATTTCGAAGTCCATACTGTTGAGATTCATGCGCAGTAGGGCTTGTCGATCAAAGAGCCAGTAACCGCTGCAGACATCGTGTATTTCCAATCCATGGAGGAGGACAGCCGACCACGTAAGGACGTGATTTCCAATCCAATTTAATGGCGACATTGCATCCGACCCCATCGACGAATTCAACCGATTTCCTACGATTACGGCCCCTGCTTTGATTTGTTTGATCATCTCCAACATGTCTTGAGGGTTGTAGGTACGGTCAGCATCAAGCATGACCAAAGCATCGAATTGTTCCTTGATAGCGTGGTCAAAACCCAACCGAATGGCCTCACCCTTTCCTCTGCTTGGCTGAACCAAGACCTTGCACCCCGCCTCTGCACCAATTTGCCGTGAATTGTCCGTGCTTTTTCCATCAACAATGACAATTTCTGAATTCCACCCCAATCCGTGCAAGGCTTCCTCTGGAATTTGTTCCAGTACCACATCCAACCCTGCAGCCTCATTGAGGACCGGCAAGAGTATCATCAAGCGTTTCACGTCCATTCCTTGCCTGTGACGTTTTTCATGCCTTCGCATTAAACCTTCATTTTAATTCAATATGATGAATCCTCAATCCAGTTGAATCAAGAATTTCCGAGCTTCTTCCAGAAAATCCTAGCGGATTGACCCATGTAGTACCGGTCTCTTGCAGGTTTATACGAAGATCAAGCGTTTGGTTCAACTGAACTGTTGCACACTGGTGGTTCCATCCTGGATTCTTTTCGAGGTTGAAACTTTGATTGTTGACTTGAATTGTATAGGATTCAAATGAGCCAATTTGTTCGTATAGTATGCACACCTGATGCAGACCTTGGATGTTCGAACTGTTGACAACATCCTGCCAATGGTAGGTTCCTTTGTGGTGTAAGTTTATTCGCGTATCTCCTCTGTTTAGGGGGTCGTAAAAGCGGTGGTTTCGCCAAGGATCTTCCTCAACACTGCAACCTTTCATCGATTCACATGCAGTACTGTTGAGCGCAATGCCCATCAGAACTCGAGAGGGCGAGGGTTCATCCCACAATTTCCAATATCTTGCGCCTTCGAAAGACTGTTCCATACTCCAATACGGGGAGGGTCCAAGCGTTAACGCAACCGTTCCAATTGGACTGGAGACAGCGTAACCAATTCCAAGACTTCGTAATCGTTGAACATCATCCACGCGCAGGGCGTTTGTTGCTTGCTGCTGTATGCTCTGGTCGAGAGTAAGCAGTCCGAGGGAAGGTACACTGGTGGTTTGTATCTGAGTATTGAATGCATAACTGTGACCCCAGTGCACATTTTCTGAGTAGACAAATGCGTCGGGTGGATGGTTTTCGAGGTATTGACGCAATTCGAGATCACCATTGGTCGTAGCATGAAGTTCATCATGCTCGGACAATTCCACCAACAATCCGATGCTTAGGATGGAACCAATCGTGAGAAGGCAGAGAAATATGGCGGAATATATCGGTCGGATGAAGGCATCCATTTCCAATCCGAACCATGAGCGAGTCTCGTCAACTGTGGTGAATGAGGTTGTACGACTCGCCAGCAACCCGACAACAACAGCCAAGGGTATGTGATATGCATGCAAGGCCATAGAGTACAATGTGTATGAGAGGAGGCTCAAAACCTGAATGTTGGCAAGGCCCTCGATAAGATGGATGAACGAAAAGAACCAAACGGTGATGAACCAAATGGAAAGCATCTGGACCTCGAGACAAGCACGACCGATGTACATGCAACATCCAGCGATGAGTATCAATGGCCCGTTGTACATCAGCATCGGTTTTCCTCCTTGCCATCCGTACTCAGCGAAAACAGGTTCGTTGAGCATCCTCGGTGCGAAAAAGATGATGGCGATGACAAACATTGCGCTCATGATGATGATTGAAGTAAGGAAGATGGGTTTGCGTTGTATCTTCTCCTCATCGGAAAGGCGCTCTCTTGTTACCAAACTTGCGAACAAAAGAGCAGCAAGATAAATCGCACCAGTAGGGTGAATTAAAACGGCACAGACCGCAAGGAAGACAAACGCAGTAATGTGATAACGCAGCGATAATTGAAGCGGTCGAAGGACAATCAGCAACCCGACGATCAACCCCAATTGACTTGCAACGGTTGGATAACCTGAATCAAACACCTTTGCAAACAATGCGAATGATGCTCCCATAGCAAGAACGCTTGTTGCACCTGCTCCAAGCCTATCCATGCTTCCCCAAACACCAAGCAACACAGCGAACAGTGAGAGGTGGCCAAGGACAAGGATGCTTTGTTCAAGCGATGCACCAGTCAGATGCGTTGTCCAAGCGAGAACTGTTGGAAATGCAGGAGGATAGGTCCACAGACCTGAGTTTGGGGCTTGGAGTTCAAACGTACCGGTTTGGCCTACATTGCTTGCAAGGGTACTGAATCCAATCCAATCGACACCGAACGGTCGATCGAAAATCAGGATGGGAAGAAGAGTCAACAAACAAAAACAGCCTGCAGCAATTTGAGCGATTGGATTTCGATTGGCTTGAAACCATTGCTGGGCTGCAACTTCGTTCTCCAGTTCGGGTTCGGCTTCCTCCAATACAATTCCATGGATTGCAGCCTCCATCTTTTGCCACTGCGTATACGTTTTTCGTTCAACACGGACTTTTTGGAAAAGGAATGCAATGGATGCAATGTTGATCAGCAACAGTGCAACACTGAGATTGAAAATGCTCCACAATTGCACAACAAACAACATTCCAGAGGTGCCAAAAAGCGCCAACAGTCCGAGCGGAAAGCACAACAGGGCTTTTCGAAACAGATCAGCAGACGCATCAAGAATACGCAACAATGCAAGTCCAGGAGCAATGGTAGGGAGAAGAACTGCCAACATCACCTCCCACATGCATCCCTGCTCACTCCTGTACCACATCAAGTTCATGCATGAACTCTTAGAGGTGAAACCCTTCTTCGGACCATGTGGGGCTGCCCAGATTTGGCAGGTACTGGCAAAAATCAGTTCCATCCAATTGTCCATCTACCAAGCGAATACTGGGTGCTTAATCTTGAGCACCCACAAAGCGATTGGAATCAATTCTATGAGTACACCATTGGTCGTTATGACGAAGATCGAAAGGGCATGTACACGCAACCGCTTTTTTCAGGCAACCGAACGGTCCATGTTGGTTTGGACATCGGGGCTGCTGCGCAAACTCCGATTTACATGTTTGAAGAGGGAGTTGTCCACAGTTTTGCTGACAACGACGAAGACGGTTCCTACGGTCCGACAATCATCACAGAGCACGTCCTCACCATCGAGAACAAAAAACAAACCATTTGGCTCCTGCATGGACATTTGTCCAGAGAATCCTTGGTCGAAGTTGAAGTTGGTATGCGATTGAACAAAGGCGACCAACTCGCTCGCATAGGGGAAGTCTATGAAAACGGAGGATGGCCGCCGCATGTGCATTTGCAACTGTCCCTCGTTGAACCTCAAGAACCCGATTTGCCAGGTGTTGTTGCTGCGGAGCATCGCCATGCAGCGCTCGAACGTTATCCCGACCCGAGAAACATTTTGGGAAATCTATACTGATGCCTCATCTGCAAGGAACGCTTTCAACGCTTGAATGGGCCGGATTGCAGCTGGGTCTTTACCGTGCAAGAACGCAAGTGCTATGCTCAACCAATCCATTACAATACAGTGATGGAGCAGCGCTTCAATCAAGGTAGAACCTTCCCCTTGGATTCGCCATGCATAATCGGTAGGCGTATGTTCAATCATCCAATCAATGCGACGAAGCACTCGCTTGTGCATTCCCTCCCACGTTACGAACAGAGTTGCTTGATTGGCTCGTTCAGGATCTGCATCGTCAGAGACGCCTCCCCAAGCGACGAGTTCGTTGTGATTCATCTCAGGGACCACGCCAATTCGTGCAAATCGACCAGCATTCTCATTGAGTTGGTTTTTGAAACGAACCAGAACAGGTTGCAGTTCTGTTGGACCAAGTAAGGAAACGGGACGTTCTCTCAAAGACATTGCAAGGTCGAGTAACGGAGTACCTTGCGGTGTCCTGAAATCGTTGGCATGAATCGCTTTTTCCAAACGATTGAGCATTTCTTCCCGCAGGTGCGGTTGTTGTCCTGGAACAAACCCAAGATATTCAATGAGTGCGAGTTGGCGAGAAAAGAGATGCCCAAAGGCCGTTCGTGGTGGTTGCCCCGCAATGGATGGAATCAAATGGCAATTCTCGTACAATTCACACAGCCCTGCCAAGGCTCCACCTGTTGCAATAACAACGACGGTCGCTCCATGTTTTAGTGCTGTCTCGGTTGCTGCAAAGGTCTCTTCAGTGTTCCCACTGTGCGAAGTAGCAAGAATGAGCCAATCCTTTTTCCACCACGTTGGAAGTTGATAATCTCTGTGAACGACGAAAGGAATTGAACCGCTTGCGTCCGCAATTCTCGCCAAAAAATCGCCACCTGCAGCTGATCCACCCATTCCAAAACAGAGAACTCCCTTCCAATCGGCCGATTTGATATCAATCAACCAGGGGTATCGATTCTCGTTGAGAACAGAAAAGCCCTTCCTTAAATCTGAAACGAACGACTCTGTGAATCCAATCATTCCTTCTGAGTCAAGTCGTTGAGACAAATCGTCAATGTCCAACTCGTCCTCGGCCATGATTCTATGGAAGGTTCAACCTTCATATCAACTCCTATGATTCGGAGTGGTCAAGTGCCATATCGTGAAGTGCGATAAATTCGCCATCGATCGTCGCCAGTCGGAGGGAAGAGGCACCATCAAAATCCCAAGGAAGTCGGACAGAAGTCATTTGCCAATTGCTTGGGTCGAGAAATTCAGCCACAGAATCGTCTCGGTTGAGGATATCAACAACAACGTGATCTTTCATTTGAGCAAGGACTTTCACGCCCTCTAGATCACGCCATGTGGCTCCGGTGCGTTCTTGACGCGAAATCCGTTCCATAATCGCTCCATCTTTACTCCAAGAACTTGGTCGCCATAAATCGTTGCGCCATTGAACGACATCGCCGAGGTCGTAGCCAGGTTTCCGATACAGAAGCGTTAGTCGTGTGACATCAATACCGTCTTTACGGCCAACGGTTGAATTGGTCTCGTTCACTTGACCCCCCCATGTTTCTGTGAGATGACGACCCCATGCACGTGCCAATCCCTTCGAACCCATTACAACGTCATAGCCTCCAGTTACGGGGCCCTCGTTGGTGATGAAGAACATCGGGTCGTCGCTGAGTTGTTCGATGACATCATCGAGACTCGCTCTTAGGTTGTTCAATTCATCCTCCTCAAGTCGACGACCTGTCGAGCGAAGTTGCACGGTTGCCTCGAAATAATTTCCTGCACGTCGTGTACATGTCAGGCATACACCGTTTGATCGACGCGCTCGCATGGTGTGCTCCTCAGTGTAGAGCAAATCATCAATCACACCTTCCATTTGTATGTGCAGCAACGTGTGCCTGTCGGAGATTGTCTGAGGCTCAAATCCAAGACCGATTTCTTCAGCTCGTGAATGAAACTGGACACTTCGTTGAATTAACTCATCCCAGAGTGTGTCTTCAGGAATGTTGACCCACTTGCCCTGAATATCGATTAAACCGCATCGCGCACACTGTGTGTAATTTGTGTTTTCCGGGACGTTAGCCAACTCGGTTCGCTTGCGCGTACAAGTCTCGCACATTCGATCGGTAAACAAGGGTGGGTCGCTACCACATACGAGACAAAAATCGCCCCCGAGACCTTGATTCATGGTCCTCATTCCTGTTCTCTGGTGTCTTCGTCGCCGATGATAATGCTTTTTGATGTATGTTGCTCAACGTTGCGTTCAACCGCATCAATCCTTTGTTCAAGGTCGTTGCTTCGAGAGAACACCGTCCACGTCCAAATCGCAATGGCAATGAGCATGCCAAGATAAGCGACTGCAAGGTAGGTCATACCATCCGCCATTGTTCACACCTTATCCATTGCTTCTTGAATGCTTTCCAATCGTTGCTCCAACAATGTAATTCGCATACTCATGAGCACGTGACCGATCATGAAGGTCGTGAACGAAATGGCTCCGAAAAACAATACAGCAGCCATTTCGTTGTTCAAACTGCCTCCATCTCCTCCACCCAGAACAGGACCTGGATGACGAATTTGCCACAGACGTGTTGCTACATATGTGACGGGAACGAGGACAAACCCAAACAATCCGAACGTTGAGAATGTGTCCCTGGTTTCTACGCCGTCGGGTTGGGCTTGACGGCCTAAGACCAGGAACAAAGCGAGGAACGTAAGCAGTCCAAACGTATTCAGGCGAACGTCGGACCAATCCCATGCTACGCCCCACTCAGCAGATCCCCAAACCATACCGCTCCACACGGTCATCAATCCGGTTGCGAGACCAGCTTCTGCGCCAGCCACATGCATTCTCCACCCAAAATCAGAGCGTTTGAAAAACCACAATGCTGAGCCCACAAAAAGGAATCCAAATGCGATAAATGCTGCCCAAGCTGCTGGTACGTGCCAGTAAAAAATACGTTGCGCATCGGGAGATTCAAAGGCGTTGATGGATACGCTGGGCGCCTTGAGAAAGGCAAGGACAAGTGTAATTCCTATGCCAATAAACCCGACGAGGAGCACCAACTCCGCTGCTCGCTTGGACATGTGTCTTCCACCGAACCTTTTGCTTTGAACAATTGCATTCACAACAGATTTGAATCGGTAATCCATTGAACGAGGAGCGCGAAGGGCAAAACAAGAATGGGCGTTAGAATTCTTGTGTAGACCGCTTTGGGACGAGCCAGTCTGGAGGTTGCGAGGTCAAACCAGCGCACGATTGCCATGGTCGATGCGGTCAGAAGGCCTCCAATGAGTGCCAGCAGCCACGAAACGCTTTCATCAAACCCGAGTTGGGTCAGCATCGTCAGTCCCATGCCCAAGACGAAGCCGTGTAGATAGGAGTATGGAATTCCTTTTCGGTGCGCTTTCCACCAATCTAGGGCACGATGCTCATGCAACATTGCGATGATGCTGTCACCGACCAATCCTGCTGCAAACGCTGAACTCAAGTACAATCCCGATGCTTGAACAAGAGTAGAATCCACCGCTTTCGGATCTACAAGTGCAAGCAGAATACCAAGCGTAAGGAATCCAGCAATACCGTTGTTCGCTAACGTTGCAAGAGTCCGTCGATTGAGTGTCATGCTCGTTCTAAAAACAGCATTTCTTGGTTTGGCAGTGGGTTTGACGTCAACCCACTTCTTCGATGTGTGCTCATCGGGATTCTTTGCTATCAATTCGTTGTCCTCAAGGATGTGGGTTGCGCACGCTGCAAAGTCTGAGTGATGACTGGCCAATAAAATCGTATTTCCACGTTCTCGCAATGCGTGAAGGTCTTCAACCAAACGTTCCCGAGAAGGTTGATCCAATCCCGAGGCCGGTTCATCCAGTAAGAGAATTCTTGGCTTGTCACCAACAAATCCCGGTAACATCCCAGCCAACATCGCAACCTTTCTGCGCTGACCTCCCGAAAGATGAGCGATGAGGTCGTGTTTGCGATGGGCAAGGTTGTAACGTTTGAGCCACGGTTCGATATCGATTCTGTTTGAAGTCAAATCCAGCGCATTGAAGATGTGCTCCTCAACGCGTTGACTGCCGATGCAACCATCGGATTGTAGCGTCAAACCAAAAGCCATTTCGGGCCGTTTTGAACGCCCTGAAGAATCCAATACCAGCGCTCCGTGGTGACGAACTTCACCGGTTTCTAGAGGCAACAAACCAGCAGATGCCTCAATGATGGTCGACTTACCAGCACCGTTTTTTTCGTTCAGAAGCACCGATTGACCCGATTTCAAACTGAGGTTAAAATTTTTCAACACATCAGACGAACCGCGACGCACCGTTACGTTGCTGAGAGTCAGAAGTGCCTCGCTCATATCCATGCCAAACATCCACCATGAATGAATGCTGCGTCAGGACAACACCCATAGTTTGTCAAATACTCGGGGTGTCATGGGGCAGTTGTATCTTACAACTTTCGGTGTATTCGATTGGTTCCTTTTACTGCTTTGGTTCGCCGCTGTTGTGTATCCCATCGTTTACTCCTACCGAAACAAGACACCCATTGCCCTTGGGATTTCAGTAGCGTTGTTGCTGGGATACATCGTTCAATACACATTCCGCGTGTTGGTTTCATACGGTATTCAACCGCAATTTGTGTGGAATGATTTTTGGTTGATTCCAAATCGATTGGACAGCCTGTGGCACGTGCACACGTTGTTCACAGCAGGTTTTCTTCACAGCATGGGGGATGTGACGCACGTTCTTGGAAATGTTTTGGTGATTGCAATGGTAGGGATTCCACTGGAACAACGATTGGGAACCAAGCGGTTTACCGTGATTTACGTTGCAGGACTGTTGGGAGGATCCGTTGCGTGGGTTCTGTTCAATGCAGACTCAACAACGCCTTCATGGGGAGCTTCCGGAGCAGCCTATGGTCTCCTAGGTGCGTACTTATCGGGGTGGCCGAAGGATGAAATACCGTTCCCACTGATTCTTATTCGGCCCTGGCCTGTGACTGTAATAGCGCTGTTTTATTTTGGATTTGAGTTGATTCGAGCCTTCAACGCAGTAGGACTTGGTGGCTATTCAACAGTGGCTCACATGGCGCACATAGGTGGCTTTGTTCTCGCCTATGCTTTGGTTCCATTTGTGGCCAAAGGGGGCCCGTATCCTCTTGGAGTCGTTGACGGAGGACCGAAAGGGTTCGGAACGTCGCGGGCAGGATTTGAACACATGAAATCAACCATGGTTGATCTTTCAGAACTGGAAGACCCATGGACTGAACTCGGTCTTGAAGTCCCTCGAAAAATCCGTGAGCCTCTGCGTAAGTTGATTGAAGCAGGTGATGAAGCCGAAACACGAATTGCGTGGATGGAACACATCGCAGAGGTGGGAGATTGCCCAGTCTGCTTGGGACCTTTGGGGATGATTGAACGTCGAACAGGACCTCAAATTCAATGTTCAAAGGAACCGAAGCACTTCATGTGGCCAAAAGATGCGTAATTAAGAGGATTCTTGGAGCGTTGAAGCGATACCATCAAAATATATCGATTTGTGGTTAGGTGTGACGATTATGAACGGTAGGCCGACTTTTTCAAATCCAAGGCAAGCATTGTTCTTGGTTTTGCTCATGCTTACGCTACCTCTCGCTTCGCAATCGCAAGCGTTTTCGGATGCTCCTGAAATAAAGGAAACAACTCATGTTGCTCCAATTTTGGTGGAAGGATTGCCTCCATTGTATTGTGGGGAGCAGTTGTGCGACAGGCCACTGCGAACGGTTGACCGAGACGGTCGTGATGCAAACATGGAGTACGGCTGGTGGCAAGCATACGGTCCAGATTTGGATTGGAACGGTATGGACGACCGACTTCAACGAATCATGGGTGGATTGGATTCAATGTCTCCAACTGCGATTGTTGGTCCCGATGGCCGAAAGACCGTCGCAATTGTTGTTGATTATGCATGGTCTCCAAAGCAAACAGAATCGGACCTCCTAACCAGAACGCTCAACGAACACGGTTGGGTCGGTTCTGAAGGTGGTGCGTTCTTTGAGGTGATTCGCAGCATTGACGCCATTGCAGTGGACAAAGTTCCAGTATCGGCTTTGATGGACATCTATCATTTGCAGGGTGTTGTGGTTGTTGAAATGCAAAATGTCATGGTTCCAAACAACGACGTAGCGTCACGTTCTGCCTTGGCTCGAGCTTCTGAAGAGTACCCTTACACTGCGCACGAACAAGGTTACACCGGTTCTGGCGTCATTATCGCAGTCCTTGATACTGGAGTCGACAATGAGCATCGCTCACTGAATGATTTCGATGACGTGAACGATGCTCCAGATGCGGATGCAACATCGTATTCCGATCGGAAATGGATTGCAGGATACGACGCAACGGCCCAAAATCCAGATCCTTCTGGTGCTACCGATCCGGACGATGGAAACGGGCATGGAACCCATGTGGCAGGTTCTGCCCTCGGGACTGGAGACGCCACAAGGACACACATGGGGACGGCACCCGGTGCCGGCCTCATCGACATCAAAGTCCTTACCGACGCAGGTGGAACAAACTCTCAGTTCAGTCTCCGCGGTCTTCAATGGATGATCGACAATGTGGACACAGATTGGGGCGTGAATTCGACGTATACAGGGATACAGATCGCCTCGATGTCGTACGGCTCTCTTGGTGGTGGACCGCTTGTTCCAGGTGATCAGGGCGACAACGGGTCGAGTGCAGAGGCGAATCTCGTGAATCAGGCTACGGATGCAGGAATCATTTGTGTTGTCGCCATTGGTAACGATGGCACCAATCGCGTTCCTTCTCCAGGGAGTGCTGATGGAGCCCTCACCATCGGTTCGGTCGATGACAAGAACACTGTGCTACGAGAAGACGACAGCATGTCAGGGTTCTCAAACTACGGTCCAAGGTTGACGGACAACGACGATGACGATACCGATGAACAAAAACCGGACGTGACTTCGTATGGAAGCAACATCATATCGGCCTCTTACGCTCCAGCATCCTTAGGACTTCCAGGGACGAGCGCTACCCTTGCAAACGATCAATACGATTCCAAATCAGGAACGAGTATGGCAACGCCAATCGCTTCTGGTGTTATTGCATTGATGCTTGAAGCCGATCCAAATCTCACACCGGAAGAAGTCAAAGACATCGTGCGGATTTCCTCCGAACCAAGAGGTGAACCTGCTGATGAGAGTGTTTCCCGCTGGAATGAAACGTTTGGACACGGAATAGTCGATGCATCGTGCGCTATTTCGTTCATCAAAGGGACAATATGTGACAACGGCCTTCGTGCAAGCTCCAGCGACGTCAACATCACCTTCCCTGTCAATGGAACTTGGGTGATGGCAAACACGTTTACGCGTATTTCTGGAGAGGTCAACACCACAGCAATCGATTACGATAGAGTTGACATCAGGATTGAACAGCGTTTCATATTCAGGGATAACAACAACGACGGTAAGAACGACAAACCTCCCAAAGAACTGCAAGGATGGACGGAAGCCAATGGAACGATGGAGTATTGGTTTTACGACCTCGAACTTCAGAATTCATGGGTAGAATCCGATGATGAGTTCATTGTCGTTTATGCTGCAGCAAGTGATGGTGATGGTAACGAATCTACTCTTGCTGTTCGGACCTTCCAACTATCGAGGACTGGAATCAGTCTCTTAAGTCCACTTTCACGCAACACACTCTCAGGCACCGTTGAAGTTTCGGGTGAAGTCGAGGGCGTTGAACACGATCGAATTGAATACAAAGTCGATGATGGTGAATGGAAGACAGGTACGATGTTAAACGAACACGATGGTCCGGGCCAAGACGGTAGCGATACGTGGTCCTTCAATTGGGACACCACCCAGGTGGATGACGGTTATCGTGAATTGTTCGTTCGGATGGTGAACAAAACCGGGTTTGAGAGCCCGATTGCATCAAGAAGTTACACCACCGATAACGTACCTCCATCCCCCTCCTTTAGATTCCAAGGCGATGTCGAAGTTTTCGATCAAAAACTGCCTGCTGAAACGGCTTATGAAGGAAGTTTGCTTGAGATAAATTTCGATGTATACAATGCTGGTGATAAGGCTGCAACCGATATCTTCGTCCGTCTTGTTGCTCCGGGTGAAGAGGCGGAGGGATATCCGTCGCAGGGTATCATACCTTCCTTGGAAAAGGGTGAATCCGTAGGTGTAACCTTGTTTTGGAAAGCAAGTGTTGTCGGCTTGCACGAGGTAAAAATCGAGATAGATCCGAACGATGCACAAGGTGATTTGGAACCAGAGGACAATGTATACACGTTCCCATATGAAATCCTTGAACGACCAAGTCAACCGGTTCTCCGCTATCAGCCTGGATCGGTTACCACAGTCCCCAACGTTCCTCTCGCTGGAGAAGATTACGACATCAACGTTCGAGTTGACAATCTCGGACAATCCAATGCAGTTTCCCTAAGCATGACTTTGGAATACAACGACCCCGACGTAGGCTGGACGGTCATACCCGATGGATACAAGAACATCAGCGTCGTTCCCGGGGCGGCTGTCGAATCGGGTTCTCGAACGGTTCAATTTTCAGACACCAGTTCCAACATTGGGGCTCGAGAATATCGTGCGACCTTGACAGGAGACGGTGTTGAATACGAATTCAGCACGCATACTTTCACGGTCGTCATTAGTGATGTTTCTTCGGGCCAAGGGACGGCGACATTGTCTTTGGCTGATGGAGAGCGCCCTGTGGCTTTTGCAGGAATCGAATCTTCCACACTGTTGTTTACAACCGTTGATGGTGAATTGCACGTTCGGTCGCTCAGCAAAGATCTCCAACTCCTAACCGATACGCTTGTCGATCAAAATTGGGGTGGTGAAATTGATGTGCTTCTTCGCAACGATGGATTGGTACATGCTGCATGGACGAGTCGAACTCAATCGCAACAAGGCTACTTCCTCAACGATGTTGCGATGTCCTCGTTTTCAGTAAACGGGCAGATGCTTCCGATTCATCATCATCTTACTCCACTGAAGATATCAGAAGGCCAGTATTGGGGCCTTGACCTAGCACAAGAAGACGATGTCGTTGTTCTCACTGGGTACTTTAGAAACATTTCAACCAGTGGCTCATGGTCGGATTTAACTTCGATATTCAGCATCCATTCATCGACACCAGATGTTGGCGAGAACTGGACCGCAATGATGACTCACATACCCATTGTTGACATCCATCCTGATGACGGTGATCAACTCTCGACGCTTTTCTTGGATGGGATATTGCACGTTCTGTATCAAGAAGTTCGCGATGACGTTAGCGGAATTGATCGGACTGGATTGATGTATTCCAGAGGAGAATTGACCTCTGGTTCTTGGTCCTATCAATCATCGATAGGTGATCATGCAAGATCTGCTCAACTCGGTGCTGTGACCAATGGCGATAACACACAATTCTTTGGGGCATGGATCGAAGGAGCTGGGAGAGATTCGGAGATCGTCGTGCTTGCAACAGAAGGTGATTGGGATGAAGAAGTCGATCGCATCCCAGCTCCAGGTGCGACGAAGCTGGTTTTCAATCAACGTGAAGGCATGATTGAAGTTCTGTACGATGAGATTACAGTGTTAGGAGAAGTCGCCCGCTATGGAATCTTAACCACGAGTACGAGCCAAGCTGGTGAAGAGACTCCGGTTATTGGTTTAGCCAACATTGTATCTGAAAAGAAAAGTCTTCTCGGATACAGCATGAACGATCAGGATGGAATCTTGTTCTCTGTGTCTCAAACTGGAAGATATTCGATGCAAAAATTCCTCATGGATTCGCCTCAAGAAAAAGGAGAACCGCAATCATTCCTCGAACAATTCCTCGAACCTCTCCCTGGATCGGATGAAATGAAAGTCCGAATCTTCCTTGGAATTGTCGCTGTTCTGTTTATCATTTTCATTCTCGTCATTGTTTCACTCCGGACCAGTCGAAAAAAGGACATTACAGCAGATGTCCCCGAGAGCGAGGAAGATGAGGTATCGATTTTGGTCGAGGTTCAAGAAGACGAACCTGAGGAGGAATTGGTCGCTTCGGTTCCAGTAAGTGGTCCAGTGCAAATCGAACCTGAGGAGCCAACACTTGCACAAGAACTTGAAGCAAAGAGCAACGCTGGAGAGGGGAACGCACGACTCAATCGGCGAATGAAACGAAAGCAAGATCGTGAAATAGCCGAAATTCTCTCCAGCGACCTCCCTCCGATTCCAGCACCTGGAATGTTGCCTCCTCTCTCGGACAACAATGAGTTGCCTCCTGTGCCGGGCGAGGGTGTGGATGCTTTACCTCCGCTTGCAGAATTGCCTCCGCTCCGTCGTCAGGCAGTTTGTCCTTCCTGCAAAGCAAACTTCGTCGTAACTGATTTAATGCGGTCAGAAGTTACGTGCCCAATATGTTCGGAGCGATTCAATCTCTGAGGCGATTTTCGTGTGTGGAATTTTCGGATACATTGGTCATCGAAACGCAACAAAGCTGCTTGTTAAAGGCCTGCTTCGACTCGAGTACAGAGGCTATGATTCAAGCGGCGTAGTGGTTAAAAATGGGACGTTGGAATCGTTCAAAGATATTGGGAAAATTTCAGAGATGGCTACGTCACTTCCAAGTCTTCAGGGTTCCATTGGTATCGCACACACGCGATGGGCAACGCATGGAGCAGTGACCAAAGAAAACGCCCACCCTCATCTCAGCAATGATGGTAAAGTTGCCATCGTTC
This sequence comes from uncultured euryarchaeote, assembly GCA_937894115.1. Classification (GTDB taxonomy): domain Archaea; phylum Thermoplasmatota; class Poseidoniia; order Poseidoniales; family Poseidoniaceae; genus MGIIa-L2. Next base: position 147 of record CALBFP010000003.1, on the reverse strand, counting down.
ACAACGGTATCATCCAAAATTCAGAAATGCTTCGAAAACGCCTCAAAAAATTGGGGGTTTGCCTAAACTCAGAGACCGATTCAGAAATTTTCTGTCACTTCATATCAATGGATTTGCAACAAGGGAAAACACCGATGGAAGCATTGC
>CALBFP010000002.1 GCA_937894115.1 uncultured euryarchaeote | reverse complement strand
GTATGTCAACAACGCATTGGCCCATTGGCCATGACTAAATAGCAAGGGTTCTGTGTTTCCAACATGACAACAATGCGCTCAACAGAACAATGCAGTGCTTGCGATGAGGACCATCCGACGTTTCAGTATCACGGTAAAGATTTGCAACGCATCGCTTTGTGCAAATCATGCTACGATGTCTACATGGCTAAGGAAATGGCACAATACTGGAAAGATCACATCCAAGAAGAAATGCGACGTACGGGTAAGAGTTGAACACAAAAGCACTCTTGATAGGTATACGGATTGATCGCATGAACAGCATCAAAACCAATTCACCGATTTCGGTGAAACAATCGTTTGATATCCCCAGTGACGCGTTGTGGAATCTCATCAGTGCACCAGGCAACCTGAACAACTGTCACCCCTTTTGCAAATCAAATGAGGCAATTCAATGGGATGAAGAGGGTCATGTTGACCGGCTTGTGTATCTCAACGGTCGAACCTACATACGTCAGTTTTTGACTTGGGACGAGGGCGAGGGCTACACGCTACGAATTGGTGAAGAGAACGGTTTGCAATCGTTTGTTCAATGGAAAATCGATGCAGTCTCTGAGAACAAGTCCCGATTGACGATTACAGTTCATCCCTATCTTTTGGCAGGATATCCAAAGATTGTTTCCTTCTTGCCGTATCAATTCTGGATTAAACCAAGAATGCGCAGATATCTTCGATCTGTTGTCTCTGGATTTGAGTACGTCGCTCGAACAGGAGAACCCGTTCCAAGGAACCACTTTGGTCGCCATTCGTGGTTTTCGTAACCTAGTTGTCAAGTTCTGAGAGAATAAGATCGACTGTGGCTTTGGCCGAATTGAGAACACCCGGTAATCCAGCTCCGGGGTGTGTACCTGCACCGACGATGTAGAGGCCTTCGATTCCTGAGTCCTTGTTGGAAGGTCGGAAGTACGCACTCTGGGTGAGTTTTGGAGCGACGGAAAAGGCCGAACCTTTGTATGCTGCCAATTCGTTTTCGAAGGTCTTTGGCGTGATATGTCTTCGTGTAACAATATGCTTACTCAGTTCTGGCATCTCGACTTCGAGGGCTTTAATGATGCGATCGCCATAGTCCTCAGCGATGGAATCCCAATCGACATCCGCCCTTCCGAGGTGGGGGACAGG
>CALBFP010000001.1 GCA_937894115.1 uncultured euryarchaeote | reverse complement strand
AGATTATTCTTTCAGCACGTTTCAGAGCACCCGAGTGGGGGCAAGCGCTCCTTGAAGAATGGTTGATGGCACAACGCGGCGATGAGATTCGTCCAAAAAGCTCCGAACAACGTCTTGCAACGATACGACGCTCTAAAGCAAGTATTGAACGATACTTAGAGCAATCAAACCTTGAATATGCAGCAGAGATGCTTGAACAAACACAGCAATCGCTTGAGAATGCAGCACGAGAACTGGCACGAAATCCAGCGATTGCAGAAAGCGAAGAGTGATTATTCCTCTTCTTCAATCCCCAGCGCAATCAAGTAGGCTCTTTCCTGCTGCGCTTGTTTGTTCTCGGGAGAAGTCTCGAAGATGCGGCGAACAAGAGGGTCGACAATCATTGGTAATGCCAAAACAGCGCCGATGCAAGCGAGGAGGTACATGAGCGAAGATGTGGGAACGTACGTGAGACCAGGTCCTGCGCCACTAACCATGAGTTTCACCGCTCCGAGCCACGGTACCTCTGCACCTGCTCGTCCAACGAGCCATTGCTCCTGGACGGGTCCCAACAACGTCCCGTCCATGGTCCGAAGTCCCGACGAACCGTTAACGGCAGCATCACCTTGGTCAACAGAACACTTGTTCGCATCACCCAGCGTCAACAATCCGGAGTGCTGCGGAACCCATTCATGGACGACAAGATGTGGTTCAACCCCTGCATGGACGTAACGTTTGCAATCGTAATATCCTGCCTCAACCCCATCAAATGAAACGTTGATGTTGCTTTGATTACGGACGTTCGTTCCCGGAACATCCCAAGTGAGAACACATGCTCCGTGCTTACCATCAATCACCCATGTTGCGTCGTAACTTCCGCCGCTTGGACAAGGGTCGCCATCATCAATTGCAGCGTAAGCCTCGTTTGGTACGACTCGAAGGATTGCCCGATGAATGATTGGTGTTGATGCTTCACCGTTTTTCTTGTAGATGATGACATCACCTTCCATTCCATGAGATTCATAACCGTAGTACGGATTTGAGGAATTTGTTGCTTCAGCAAACGTCACGAGGTTGTCGAAGGACGACTTGTGGACAAGAACAAGGTCGCCAGCATCAATACTTCCGACTTCGCCATCAGGGTCGTGAACCATGCTTGAGGACTCGACCACAACAAGAGGTGGCATCGATTGTGTGTGGGTGTACAATGCTGTAATCAGGACAACGATCATGCCGACAGCGAGTAAAACCTCACGCAGAAGAAGTTTGGTCGAACTTGAGGGTTGCAATCAATCGCCACCGTTCTAACGACGCAATCCACGCTCTTGAAGGAACGCATTCCATCGCTCTTCATGGCCTGCACCAAGTGCTGCAGCAGAACGGTCACCTTCTGAGCGTCGCCGTTTCAATTCAGCCGTACTTTGAATTTCATAGATTTCGTCCAACGTACTGACATGGCCTTTGAAAACCAAAAACTCGGGGGTTACGAAGATAAGAACTGTCGATGCGACAACCAGCAAGGTGATGGCCAATCCCGTGTATTCTCCCCACTGGTTTGAATCTTGCAGAAACAACAACTGAAACAGGCCGAGGAGAAAGAGGACCACAAAGGCACCGAAAAGGGTTGCAAGAATCGAGTATTGTCGTCCGTGTTGTGCCGCCCACCAGCGTGAAATTGGACCTGCCATAATCGCCCCTCAGGGTAGTCTGTTGGCGCGGTTCTTCAAGACAATTGCGGAGAATTGCACAGTGTCCTCAAGCCGATGCGTTGATATGCTACTTGGAAATAGTAAGAGACAGTGGATGTGCGCACCATGCGGAAAGCTTTGTTTCTCGTTCTGCTGTTTTTCATCTCTGTGATGGCACCGCTTGCTTCTGCTGCAACGACGGAAACGCAGTTCAAAGGCGGCGCAACCTCCTATACAAAGACGTTCAGCGGACAAGGCAACGGTTCTGCTGGCGTGATTACGTTTCCATTCGGTTCTGAGGTCACTTCAGCACAATTCAATTTCCTCGGTGAAGCCAGCACTACAACTTGGAGCAATCTTACCGATAACAGAGATTTTGGTGGCGTGGGTAGCGGTCAATGGACCAACCAACAAACCGGAACGTTTCAGTACGGAACACGCACCAATCTTGAGACTGCCAATGACGAGATAGGCCTACGAGGCAATCCAACCAATTCCGTTGTCGACTTCAGAAGAAGCACCGACCTCTCGAACGCAAACTCAGCGATCGTCAACACAACCGGCCAATTCGTTGCATTGGGAGATCAAGGCTACAACAGCGTCACAAAGCAATTCACGGATCTTTCCGTATCATCCAGTTCAGGGTGGAATTACAGAGGTATTGTCGTGCCCGTATCCGAGCATGAAATTCATGCAACTCGATACACCAGCACCTCGATGTATACAGCCCCAACAATTCAAAGGTTCAATGCAACAACAGGAGCGTTGCTTGGAACGGCGAGTCTCAGTACATCGGGTTGTACCACTTCCGTATCCAGTTATTGGTACGACGCAGCGGTTGACCCTAGCGGAAACATTTGGACGGTCTCCTATTCTTACTACACGCTCACAAAATGGGAGTATCAGCAAATCGATACCAGCAATCCTCCTGATGGGGTAATCGATCAACACCGATGGCAGTGCTCAAACTACTACAACTACGGATACCCGTACTATCTTTCAGGGGTGGACTTTGATGACAACACCGGGCGTATGTACGTCAGCTACTACGATTCCTCAACCTATCCGACCTACAATCGCTACCTCATGGAAGTCAATCCAAGCAACCCGAGATCGATCAACTCGACATGGTCGATTGGTTCTGCAGCGGATTACAAACACAAAACCACGTCGACCGCAGGGAATCCAAATTCGGGCTTGGTTGTTGATTTGCCTCGAGTTATTCTTAACGAATACAACATCCAAGGATCGCGCCATCACCACTTCAACATGAACGGCTTCACCCTCGAGAAAATGGGAATTCAAGAGATGCAAAATGGCGGCCATTACGGAATCACTCAGATCGATGACGATGGAAAAATCTACTTTTCATGCTACCATACGTCGTACTGCAACACCGTCTCTCGAAAAATACACATGTGGGGCGACGGCTCGGTCACGGACGCTAGGACGCCGACCGCAACCTCGACAACAGTCTACGGTCAAACCACGACATCAACCCGCTCGGTTGACCAAATCAAACTTGAGAGTGCCATAGCATACATGCCAACCGGGACGTCGGTTGCGATCGAGGTTTCAAACGACGATGGCACAACATGGAAATCCATCTCCGTTGGTTCAACGAAGACGTTTGCCAACAGCGGGAGCAAAATCACGTGGCGAGCAACCCTCACCGGTACATCGACAGCGACACCCATTCTCGACCAGGTTACCGTTCAATACACAACGAACTATTACACCAGCGGAAATTTCTACCTGCGATCGAATTACAACAATCCGTTCCCTACCTATGTGGCTGCAACGGTCAATTACAACGTATCCACGCCCACAGGCACCTCGATATCCGTTCAACTCGGCGGTAGCAGCTCAAGCCTGTGCAGCAGCGGTTTGACGACCTACGGTCAATCCGGACAAACCAAAGCCTTCACAACGCCAAGCTATGGATACATGTGTCTTAGAGTATCCTTCTCCACAAGCAATTCAGCCTTCACCCCGGTTCTTGAGGACATTCAGGTTGCGCTTCACAGCAATGCTCCTGAGAACCCAGGCTTTGAAATTCATACACCGTACCCAATTCCAGCGAATTTCAATCCGCCTCTGACGCCGACGGTTGGATGGAAAGAGAACGGGCCGTTGGTCGGTACCAAAACCATCGATGCTGTAGGGGCAAGCAATGTCATCATCAAGGCATTCAACGATCGCATCCCAGATACCGGTGCTGGATTTGTCGATATTCCAATCGATTTGACCTCTGAGAGCAGTGGAATTCTGACCTTGACTTCGTTCAGCGTCACCTACACCATTCAGACGGTCAATTTGGAAATTACAATCCCTGAAGGGGAGGTTCTCCACGAACGAACCGAGCCATATGAAGTTGTCACACGTCACATCGTTGGTGAAAGTGCGACCAAAATACAGGAAGCAACCTTGACCCTCATGACCGCATCCACAGCCTCAAATCCAACCATGTTCTGGCAAGATGGGGATATTTTCCCATCACCAAACGACCCCGACGGTTATGTTGTGTTGGATGGGAATTCCTATTCCATTCTGAACAACAGCATCCTCGAAATCCATTGGTTGTTCCGAATTACCAGTGAGTTCCCAGACCAAAGCAACGTGCGATTCAAGACGGGATGTTTGGACGACAGCGGCGCATCTGGATTCTCTCCGCTTGATTTGATGAGCGACGAAGGTTTGCGTGTTAACCGAACCTTTGGCCTTGGCTGGTTGAAGGTAAGGGATAACGAGGGCGACCTTGTTCGCGACGATGTCCCGAACAACGCCTGGGTTGCGGCTGGCGAAACGCTTCATTTCCAAGGAGCCATGTGGTTCATGGATACCACGGATGCCCCACTGGACAGCGCATTCGACGTTCGAGTTTCTCGAAATGGGTGGGTTGAATCGACTGCAAGAGATACAACGAACATCAACGGCTCGTTCTTCATCAGTGTTGTTACACCAAACATCGACGTTCCCGACGGTTTGAGTTACGAGGTTCAAACCTACAACGAACGGAATCCAACGCACGTCATGGCTCCCAACTCCGATTGGAGTCGAACCTACCGAGTCGATGCAACGCCACCTGAACGACGCGCCGTGTTCCCAGAAGACGGTTCCTATGAGGCAGGTGTCAATCAACAAGACGTCCGGATTCTCGTTCATGACGAGGTTGGTGTTCCGATGGAGCTAACACTCATGTATTGGGTTGAAGCAGATCATGATCTCAATCGCAACGGTATTGCTGACGACTACGAATATGCAAGCAAGCGCGTTACCAACATGAGCGAAAGCAAAAGCAAGTGGTTCATGACCTCAATCGACCATTCCCGCAATCCAAACATGGGTCGCGTGTCGTACTACTGGACCGGTGGTGACCAAGCAGGCAATCCAGTGTTTTATACGCAATACGACGATGAAGGTACCTTGTACAATTTGCAATCCGGAGCAGGCTTCAATTTCGACGATGCAACATTCCAGACCAGAAAGGATTCTGCCGCAGTCTTCACCGGTCTTGAGTGGGTTGGACACAGCGACGATGAACCGGTGTTTGCAGGACTTGAACAATCCATAACAGTGGGCTTTATCGATGCAAATACGGCAATCGACTTTGAACACATCTCGCTTGTTTTTGATTTCGAAGGACCAAATCCAAGCCGTGATGCACAACGAATTTCCTACTCTGGATTGAACAACACGTTTTGGAGCGAAAGCACCTACATTCATCTCTTGCCCACAAGTACAATGCGTGAAACGACCAACGAATCGGGTCTGCCGTGGATCATTGTCACCTATGATTTCGTTTTCGCTTGGGATTGGCCCGATGAAGAGATGGGCGACCTTGCTTTGTTGTTCAAGGAACGCGGCTCTCCCGAGGACAAACAGTTGTTGATTCTCGAACACACATTCCGCGTTGAGAACGATTTCACGTTATCACCAACCGACTACGCGGTCGAAGACGTGAGCGAACCACGAACCGGTCCGGTTGCGGATGGAACCCGAGTTCGCAAGGACGACAGGCTTGCATTCAGTGGCCGTGTTGTTTACGAAGGAAGCAATGTTCCTGCACCACGTGACGTCGGCATTCTTGTCGAGGTCTTTGACGGAGAAAAACTGTGGAGTGATGGCTCATTGACTTCAGATGGAGAGTACCTCATCGAGGTCCCTCTGGACTCAGCAAAGACCTTGCAGTCCTCACCAACACGGACATGTTTGATTTCGATAACAAACATTCCTGGCCGGGGTGAAGACATGACTGGTACGCTTGTGTCCACCACCCTTCGTGTCATTGTCGATGATGCAGCGCCTCGTGTTGTCCGAAGAATGGCGCCGTTGAACATTATCGACGTTTCGCCACTCAACGACCTCAGTTCAATCTACGTTGAATTCCAAGGCTCAGAGGATGCTGATTTGACAGGTTCGGAACAGATGATCCATTGGGTCATGCGCGATCAAACTCGAACAGTGACCATCGGGGCCGGATCATCTCTGCTTGGAATGCAGCAGGAGGGACAGACCGTCTACTGGACGGGAGAAGTGGACATCACTGCCGGTGGCACAATTGTTCCTCAAGCAGGTGATTTCATCGGATTCTACATGACAGGTTGGGATGCAGCGGGCAATCAATTCCCAGTGGTTTCAAACTCTGAAGCGAGTCCAATTCCTGAATTGGCGTTTGATGATACGGATTTTGAGCGTCAGTGGGTCCGATTGGGTGCGGTCGGTGCTGAGCTTCGAATCAAATCAATCGGCGTTTCGGACGATCACGTCTCACCAGGAACGGACATCGAAGTTACAGCAACAGTGATCAACAACGGCGGTCCAACGGACCAGCAATTCAAGGTGGCTTTCTTTTCGGGCGATTCGGACGAGCCGTTCGATGTTAAGGCCATCGTTGGCATTGAGAGTGGGGAAACAATCCCTGTTACGGTCAACTGGGAAGTTGAAAACGTTGACCGTGTTCGTGTCGAAGTCGATTATGGAAACGTTGTCGTCGAAGTCAACGATAACGACAACACAGCCGAACACGACATCAACATCGCTTACGGCCAATACCTCGGTTGGTTGGATTCACCACGTGAGCATCCACTGGCATGGATTTTCGCTGTATCAACCGTTCTCATTCTCGTTGTTGTTGCAACCGTTGCAAGCAGGACAGCAGTGGATTTCGGTGACGGAGCCTTCGCAGAGGATGAAGAAATCGATTGGGAAGATGAAGAGGAAGATGACGATTACGACGACGATTACGACGACGATGACTGAGACCTCAAACATGGACAAATCCTCAAGAAGGGTGGGGAGACAGAACACTCCGCGGGGGTGGGGAGAGTATGTCAAACGTCTTTTCACAACTGCATCCTCAGCTTCAATCGTTCCTCGCAGAACGCCGATGGGAACCAACACCTGTGCAGGAACAATCCATGGACGATCTCATCAACGGCAAAGAACGCCTGTTGATCGCTCCAACAGGATCCGGTAAGACGCTCGCTGCTGTACTTCCTCTTCTTCACCGATGCAAGGTTGAAGAATGGAAGCCGCTCTCTATCCTGTACATCACTCCGCTGCGCGCTCTGAACAGAGATGTGGACCGTCGCCTTGCGCAATTGAGTGAAGCCCTTGACTTACGGTTTGCACTTCGTCATGGCGACACGCCAACTAGCGAACGGTCACGTCAAGTGCGTCGACCACCACACTTGCTTGTTACAACGCCCGAAACCTTCCAATTGATGTTTACAGGCCATCGATTGCGGGCGATGCTCTCCTCAGTTCAAGCCGTGATTATCGATGAGGTTCACGATCTCGCAGCAAATGAACGTGGATGGCAATTGCGTCTTGGACTTCAGCGTCTTGAATCCCTTTGTGGGCGAACCTTACAGAAAATTGGCCTTTCGGCAACGGTTGGTAATCCTCAACAAGTTGCGTCATGGATTTCTGAAGGGTCGTGCCAACCCATTGTTGCTTCGGCCGAACGTTCAACGGTTTTGTCTGTTGAAACAGCTCCACCATTACCGCAAGACGAGGTTGGTGCAATGGAAATGCGTCTTTCACCTAGGGCCCATGCAACCTTTCGTTTGCTAAGCGAAATTGTAGAACGTGACCCACCTTGTCTTGTCTTTGTCAATAGCCGAAACGCTGCTGAAACGGTCGCTCAGAGGTTGCAATCTATGGCTCCGCAACTCACAATCGGCGTACATCATGGGAGTCTAGCAGCAGAAACACGTCAAGAGATGGAAGAAAACATTCGCAACGGAACACTCCACGCCCTCATTTGCACTTCAAGTCTTGAGCTTGGAATCGATGTTGGTTCAATTCGAAAGATTGTCCAATTGGAGAGTCCGAGGTCCGTTGACCGCATGCTGCAAAGGGTCGGGCGGGCAGACCACCGCATTGGTGGAATTGGCCGAGGTCATTTGTTGGCATGGGAGACCGATGGAATTGCTGAATCTGCGGTTGTGGCTCATCGTTCCCATCTTGGCATGATCGAGGACGTTGAATGGAGAAACCGTCCCTACAGCATCGCCGCAAACCAAATCATGTTAATGGCGCACAGTTTCAAGGTCGTCCGAATTGATGACGTCCACGAAATATTTTCACAGACCGACCAGTTTGCTGATTGGACTCGGAAGGACACAGAACATGTGCTTGCTGTTCTTTCGGATCGATGGCTTCTACGCTACTCGATAAAACCCGAGGAAACACCTTGGTATCGATGGCCGAAGCATCTTTACAAGGCTGCAAAAGAAGCAATCCCTGATTCCGATGAGTGGCCCGAAGACCTACCGCGTTACGATGTAGCGGACGAGGACATTCCTGCCCAGTACAAAGGCATGCGAATGCCACTCCCTCAACAATTTAAGGACGGATGGTTCGCTTCAGCAGGACGAACACGACGCTGGGTTGAACATCATTTGTCAATGATTCCTGACAAACAATCTTACAGAGTGCGTGACGTTGTAACCCGTCGAACCATTGGCAATGTCGATGAAGCGTTTGTTCTCGAACTCAATGGAAGCGGTGAAGAGGAAGACGGACGCATACGTCAATTCGTCATGGCTGGACGAACGTGGACCATTGTTGATGCTGATCCAGAACAAAGCGAGGTCTTGGTAGCCCCCGTTTCGATGCAGGGAGAGGCTCCAACTTGGGTGGGCGAACTTCCTCCTGTTCCAGCCATTGTCGCAAGGAACATCGGTCGCCTTCGACGATTAATCGCAGAGGATTTCGGGCTCATCGAGGCGCAGGATACCGATCAAATCGATGTTGCAGGTCTGTTGGCACACGACGGCCATCCTCTGACATCTTATCCGTTGGACGGTGAGGCAATAGGACTGCTTGCTGATACCATCACACGGCATATCGATGCAACACAATCGCTTCCTGATCAGCAAACCATCACCATCGAGCGCCGCTCAGAATCGCTCGTCATCAACATGTGTCAAGGTACGCTCATCAACGAAACCATTGGCCATCTGTTGCTTGCAATGGCATCAACGCGGACCGGTAGGTGGGGTGGATTGATGGTTGAAGCAACGCGTATCCACCTCTCGGGTGCGGAATTGGAACCGGAAGATGTCATCGATTGGTTGCACGAATTACCGGCTGATGGAATCGAAGGATTTCTCTCTGTGACGCTTCCAAACTCAAGGCAGGTCCGTTGGCGTTTTGCGCAGGTTGCCAAAACGTTTGGAATCCTCCAACACGGAGTAGACCCGCGAAAAATCAACCTTGCTGCTCTGGTTCGAAAATATCGAGGCACCATCGTTCTTGAGGAAGTGTTGAACAAATTGTACCATGAGCGAATGGACATCCAAGGTGCAAAAGATGTTTTGAGAGGGATTCAATCGGGCCTTCTCAATGTGATCGTAACACCTTCAGGACCTCTCGGTCTTTCAGACCGAAGCCAGCGAGACCTGTTGCTTCCAAACTGGGACAGCGAGGCTGTTCGTGCACGCCTCCGTTTGCGCTTGATGAACGAACGAGCCGTATTGTGTTGTCTCAAATGCAGAGCAATCCGGCGATTTCGCGTCGAGCGATACCCTGAGCTGAAGCATCCAGGAGAATGCATTTCATGCAAAGGGCAAATGCTCGTATGTGCTCGTGAAGGCCTTGAGAAGATGCTCGAAGGTTGGGTCGCATCCGAAGAAGAGAACGATCGAAATCGAATGATTCGAAACGCATCTCTCATCAAAACACACGGATTCCATGCCATCGTTTGCTTGATGGCCCGAGGTGTCGGTGAAGCCACAGCCCAACGGATTTTACGCCGAGGTCACAACACCGTTGACAGTCTGCTCGAATCCATTCACCATGCAGAAATCGATTACGCCCGCACCCGTAGATTTTGGGGCTGATCATTCAAACTCGACGTTTCGAAGTTTCACACCTGCTTCTTTCATCATGTTGGTTGAACGGGTAAAATCGTCTTTCCAGCGCTCTGGAACGTTGTTTGAACCTGCATAAACAACCTCAACGACACCCGCTTGAATCAATGAACGAGCGCATCGCGTGCAGGGTGGCCAGGTTACGTATGCTGTGCAACCCTTCAGCGACACCCCTACACGAGCTGCATGCATGATTGCATTCTCTTCGGCGTGACAAATCAACGGATATTTTTCTTCTCGATCTTCCAAACGTTCTATCGAGTCATCGATTCCACGTGGAAAGCCGTTGAATCCTGTTGAACGAATTTCTCGATCAGCCCCTACGACGACGCAACCAACCTTCGTGGAAGGGTCTTTGCTCCACGAACTGATGTGTTGAGCCAGAAGCAGAAAACGAACATCCCACTTTGAACCCATCTTGACCGGCTTTGGGTTAGCCTTCACCCCTTTGAGTGTTTGCAGGGAACAATTCCATGAATTCAGAACCCCACAAATTCAATGCTTCATACAGTTCTCCAACGAGATAGAGTGAACCAACAGCAACTGTAAACTCAGGCTGCAACTGATTGAGAAACTTCAAACTTTCAACTGCATTCTCACAAATTTCGATTGCACTGGATGAAGGCCAATTCAGTGAACGCAAATTCTCCACAGATACGGCGGGGTAGCGCCCGTGCTGTGGTTTTGTCAGAACGATGGTGTCGGGTGAATGTTGATGACATAAATCGAGGAGAGGTTCGCAAAACTCAACCAAATCGTGCTGCGGAGTGCAACCAAACACAAGCGACCAGGACTGTCGTTGCTTGACTTGTTGCGTAAGTTGCGGTAACAGACGCACCAATCCACTTGGGTTGTGCGCCGCATCAAACAGTATTGAACCGCACCATGGTGCTGGAATTTCTTGGAAGCGACCGGGCCAATTCAATCCCTTCACAGCCTTGCTCAATTGGTCTGTGTTGATTTTCATGCGACTCAGGACCGCTTCTGCAAGAAGAAATGCTTCCTGTTGTACGGACACGTTCTCAGGAATTTCGACCCACTGCAACGATGCTGGCGCTGGAGTCTCGTTCAATTCACTGCGACCAGCGTGTTCTGCCTCAAATTTGATCGCCTCGATTGCTTCCTCATCGCTTGTTTTGCGAACGATAAGTGGTTTTTGAGGGCGAGCAATGGCTGCTTTTTCTGCAGCAATCAGAGGCAACGTATCGCCCAGAACGTCTCGGTGCTCAAGACTGAGCGAAGTGATGATGCTTGCGTCAGCAGGAAGAATCCGAGTCGCATCGTAACGTCCACCAAGGCCGGTTTCTACGATGAAGTACTCGGTATCGATTCGTTGTGCACAAAGGCAAGCAACCAGGAAGGTGATTTCAAAAAAAGTCAATTCGATGTTAAGTTGAGTCTCAATGCCTTGAATTTCTGCAAGAAACCCATCAAAACGGTGTGCATCAATAGGGCGACCATCCACCCGAACACGCTCTTCGACTCGAATCAAATGAGGCGATGTGAACAAAACCGTAGAGTGCCCAAGATACTTGAGATGGGCAGCGATGGTTGCACAAAGCGTTCCTTTTCCGTTGCTTCCTGCCACATGGAGAACGGTTGCATCGTATGGCGTGGAAATCAAGGCTTGATGAGCGGCAAAGACACGCTCAAGACCAAGTTCCATGCCGCGTTTCTTACTTGCAGCAAGCCAATTGCGAACGTTGGACGGCATGGACCTCGGCCCACCCTTGCGGCTTGTTCTCATAGGTGTAGCGATGCGATGATTGTCCTTGCAAACGTCGATGCGCTCAAATGTGGTTCATGTTTGGATGGAGCATGAGCGACGTCGGGGGAGACTTTCGCCGCCAACTTCCATCGATGATTGGAATGGCAGGGATGTTCGTAGCCACCATCCTCCTCGCAATCTTCATCCGTCCGTGGTACGATAAGGCAGGTTTGCAGGCATTTGGCGAAGCTGGAGCCTCGCAATTGCGTTACATCGGTCTTGAATTGATCATGATTTTTATCTTTACAGCAGCCATTTTGATGCTTGCAAAATACAAGAAAGAATGGGTTATCAAGTACGGAATCATGGGCATTTTGTTCATTGCCCTCCTGTATGCGAACGTTCCGCTTGCCCATCAGATTATGGTCGATGACAGCGTTACTCCGTTTGAATACGATTCAGTTGACGAGACCAACGCGACTTATCTCACAGAAATTGGAATGGATCAATACCTTGATTCGATTCGAAGCAATGAAGGTGAAGAACTCGTCAATACCATTCGATTGATGCAATGGGGAAGCGAAGAACCTCTGTGGACAACCGCCGTTGCACATGGAAACGTTACCTATGAATTTTCAGAACTCGTCGTTGTACCAGGACCAACATCCGTAACAATCAACAACGGTGCCCTCATTTACACACTCTCACTTTCGGATGGAACCGTTGAATCCACCTACAATTGTTTTGAATTCAACAGCCAAGGAGATGCTGTACCAATTATGGAAACAGGTTGCATTCTTGCTGCAAAGACAGATGATGCGTTGTACATTGTTGATGCTGCGGATCGACTGCATCGATACAACACATTCGACAACGGTGTTATGACAAAGCAGGCAACATGGCAATTGCCTTCTGAATTGAAAGTCGTTGATGTTCTTGTTGAAGCAGAACTCCTCGATGACACGCATTTACTGATGGTAAGTGAAAACTACGCAGGCGTAGTCCTCCTGAATGAAACGACGAGTGGAATCAATCCTGCAGGCCAGGACGACTACGAACCGGTGCAGATGCTCATCGATGCTGAATCCGAAGCAGGGTTCTCATCCCTCGATGTCGGGTACTCGAACGTTGCTGATGTGGCGATGCAGAATACAACCGGTGAGGAACAGCTGATTGTTTTGGGAACCAACGATGGTGATGTCATCTCATGGGCCTACTCGCCTTCGGAAAGCGAGGTCTTTGCCGAAGAATCGCGAGTGAGCATCAACACCTTTGCAAATGAAATTCGTGATGTTCGTCTCACGGACATCGACGCATCGGGTTACACTGAATTGTTGATCACAACCGGCAAGGATGCACGCTTGCTCTACGGTTCCTCCATGGTTCAGAGGCTTGTTCTCGATGTTCCAGAAGGTCTCGATGTTGCTGTTACCTTCGGAGAAACACTTCAAGACGTTGAGGACGAAACCATCCACCTATACGCAGCAGTCCTCAATCCCAACACCATCGATGAAAATGCAGAAATGGTCAACGCTTCCTATACAACATCCTCAGGCATTGTGGATTCATCGATGTTCCTCGTTGGCGGCATTGTGATTGAGGAGATTCCACTCATTCTAGGTGTTCTCTTCAGCCTCTTGTTGATGATTCTCCTTTATGTTCACAGCGAGTGGTATGTCGTCAATACGGTTGGTATTCTGGTTGGTGGAGGCGTTATTGTGATGCTGGGTGTGTCGTTTGTTCCAACCTTGATCATGGTGTTTATGATTGCAGCAGCGATCTACGATGCATGGGCGGTGTACAAATCGAAACACATGCTGGATCTTGCAGAGACGATGGTCAATCTGAATCTACCAATTCTTTTGGTCGCTCCTCAGGATTCGGATTATTCCCTACGCTCTGAGCGAACCAGTTTGCATGAAGTGGAAGAGCCCCCCAAAACCGATTCGGAAATGCCCCGAGAGCGTGTTGTTGCGAAGAGCAACGACGCGATGCTGATGGGTCTTGGCGACGTTATCTTCCCGGGAATGCTTGTCCTTTCAACGCTACAGTTTGTTGAGGGCGATGCGGGTGTTCTCATGGCGATAACCACGCTTGTTGGGAGCCTCATTGGCTATTCGGTTCTGATGTACTTTGTAGGAAAGGGGCAAGCGCAAGCAGGTCTTCCATTGCTCAATGGAGGAGCCATTCTTGGCTACATAATCGGTGGTCTGCTTACGATTGGTATCGCGATGTTCCAATTCAACATTAGTTTCTGAGGTGATTAAAATGCTTGATATGCACGTGTTCCGAGAAGAAGCGGAGAAAATACGCGCCGATCACGATCGTCGCGGACTTCCTTATGACAACATCGAAAAAGTGATTGAACTCGATACAAAATGGAAGATCGCGTTGCGTGAAACGGACGAACTGCGACGAAAGAAGAACGAGGCTGCACGTGGAATCGGCGCTGCAAAAAAATCAGGCAACGATGCTGAAGCGCAGCGAATCCTTTCCGAGGTCGCCAATCTTGGAGCACAGATTTCTGAGATGGAAAGCGTTACTGACGCCTTTCTCAAGCAGCGCGATTCGGTCCGCATGTCAATTCCAAATCTCTTGCATCCAGACGTTCCCTCGGGAGCGGATGAATCTGGGAACACCAAACATTCACTTCACGGAAAGAAGCCATCATTTGATTTCGAACCAAAAACCCACAACGAACTGATTGAAGAAAACAAATGGGTCGATTTGGAACGTGCTGCGAAAATAACTGGAAGCCGATTTTATTTCCTCAAAGGAGACCTTGCTCGACTTGAGATGGCTTTGCAAGCGTACGCAGTCGATTTCATACAAGAACGAGGGTTTACCTTTGTTCAGCCTCCCGTTATGATGAACAGGACGGCGTACGAGGGCGTGACCGATTTGTCCGACTTTGAGACCGTTATGTATGGAATAAATCCAGATGGCTACTATATGATTGCAACATCCGAACACCCACTCACGGCAATGTACATGCAAGAGACCGTACCAGAGGAACTTCTTCCAATCAAGATCGTTGGAGTCTCTCCGTGTTTCCGTAGAGAGGTCGGCGCCCACGGACAATCCGATCGCGGAATATGGCGCGTGCATCAGTTCACGAAGGTCGAACAAATCATCATCGCAACGCCTGAAACGTCATGGGAATTGCACGAGGAGTTGCTGCAGAATTGCATTGACCTATGGGATGCACTTGGATTGCATTATGAGGTTGTCAACATCTGCACGGGTGATATGGGGACTGTGGCTGCTCGAAAATACGATCTTGAAGCATGGTTGCCCGGAGCAAAGGCGTTCAAGGAAATCGTGTCCTGTTCCAACTGCACGGATTATCAAGCCAACCGGTTGGATATACGATACGGGACGCCAGGACATCCGAATCAACCGACGGTCCACACCTTAAATTCCACAGCTGTTGCAACATCTCGAGCACTGGTCGCCATCATTGAGCAAAATCAGCTTGAGGACGGTCGCGTTCAGATCCCTGCAGTCTTGCGACCGTACATGCAAGGCCAAGAGGTCCTCGAACCCTGCTCATGGTAGACTTAATAAATACTAAACGTACACTGCTCATTGGAGCGGAACAGAATGTCACAAAATCGCTTGTACTTTGGTTACGGATCGAATCTTGATTGGGAGGATTGGACAAGGTTTTGTTCAAAGCTCGATGTCAGTCCATTTGGATTGAAAGAGCGAGAATCTGCTTGGCTCATTGGACATCATTTGAAATTCCATTATCGTTCATCAGGCCGCAAAGGAGGCGCAGCAGATGCCGTGCCCATCAATGCCTACCATGCCACACCAGGGGCATTGTTTGAGGTTGACGAGGAGGCTTGGACTGCTTTGGTTGCCAAGGAGGGTGCTCCAAATTATTACCAAGAAAAGGACGTTCTTGTTGTCGGGTACGATGGTAAATTCCATCATGCAACCACTTTCGTTGTTTGTGAGCATCGAAAGGAAGCAAACTTTGTGCAGCCAACAGATGTGTATTACCAATTGATTCACCGAGGACTTGAAGATCGAGGTTTGCCAACCTCAGGGCTTGAACAAGCGGTGCACGAACCCTTTCAAACTCCAACCATCAAACACCTGTTTGTCTACGGTACGTTGATGCAAAACCAAACTCGTTTCAATCAAATCAAGCCATACTGCCTCTCAATACAACAGGCTTCGACAAAAGGACTCTTGCATCATTTGGGTTCTTTCCCCGGTCTGAAACTTGGAGAAGGCACGGTATACGGTGAATTGGTCGAAATGAATGATGTCGAGCAATGTCTCGAACAGATGGATTGTATCGAAGGATTTCTCGGATTCGAGCATCCAGATTCCTTGTTTCATCGAACCATCGTCCAAATCCAAACCAATTCTGGTACACAGTGGGCTTGGATTTACGTCTATGGTGGAAGCGTTGATGCAGATTCAACAATCAGCGATGGTCGATGGGTATGATCATTCAGCATCTTCAACATCAAGGAGAGTTGCTCCTTGCTCGACTCGGTCGCCTGCACTGAAATGAACGACTGTGACAGTACCGTTGTCTGATGCTACGATTCTGTGTTCCATTTTCATCGCCTCGAGGACCATCAGCGTTTGACCCGCTTCAACGCTTTCTCCTGCTGAAACGAGTACTTCCAGAACAACACCCGGCATTGGAGCAACCAAACCTCCATGTTGTTCGTTGCTGCTTGCACCTGCTTCGAGACGTTCCAATGTGTAGATTCGTCCGCAATGATGAACCCACCACACATCACCAACTTTTGCAACGTGTGCCCATGCCTTGGTACCGTTCTCGAAGTAAATGCGTAGACGACCGTCTTCCCTTGGATGCGCACAGTGTTGAGCATACGTCCAAATTCGCGGTGTTCTCTCAAGAACAACCTCGTACGTTTCACCGTTGTACCTAAACTCATGCTCCATCAAGGATACCTCCTGTTCAGCGATTGGAATGGGCTTGCAACATTACCAGAGGATTGCTTGGCTGCTGTTCTAAGTCGATGCATTCCTGTTGTTTCTGCAACGGCGGCTGACAAAAGTGCAACATCAAGATGCTCTTGTTTCGGTACGAATTTATACCCATCTGGGTACAAATCATCGATCATTGATGTGTATGTGTCACCAGAGATGACTTCAGGGACATCGCATAGGTCACGCAAGAAACCGATGTTTGTCGTCGTCCCAAGAACGACGAATTCATCCAATGCTCGGCGCATGCGTTGAAGCGCTTCATGACGGGTTGGTGCGAAAACAATGAGTTTCGCAAGCATTGGATCGTAATGGGGCGTAACCTCATCTCCCTCGCGAACACCTGTGTCAAGGCGGATTCCAGGTCCTACAGGTGGTCGAAATACGGCGAGAGGCCCGATGGCGGGCAAGAAGTTGTTGGTGGCATCCTCAGCATACAGCCGGACTTCGATGGAATGTCCCCGTATGTTGAGTTCGTCAACAGCCATGGGCTGACCATCTGCAATACGCAATTGCTCGCGAACCAAATCCACCCCTGTGACCATCTCGGTCACGGGGTGTTCAACTTGGATTCGAGTGTTCATCTCAAGGAAGTAAAACGACTGATCGTCCGCCAAGAGAAATTCAACCGTTCCAGCACCGACGTAATCGACCGCTTTTGCAGCAGCCACCGCTGCTTGACCCATTCGCTCTCGAAGGGAAGGTGTCATGCTTGAACATGGAGCTTCTTCGAACACTTTCTGATGACGTCGTTGGACGCTGCATTCTCGCTCGCCCAAGTGAATGCAACGACCGTGAGCGTCTGCAAGAATCTGAATTTCAACATGTTTTGATTTCATAAGCAATTTTTCAACGTAAACCCGGCCATCCCCAAAAGCAGCTAGGGCTTCGCGTCGAGCGGCTTGAGCGCCTTGCTCCAGTTCATCCTGTGTGTGAACCACCCGCATTCCTTTACCACCGCCGCCAGCTGTTGCCTTCAACAGCAGAGGATAACCGGTTTCTTGGGCTGCAGCGCGGATGGCCTGCATCGCATGGGTTTCATCCTCTTCTTCAATTTCAACGCCAGGAATCACAGGTACACCTGCACGCTTCATGATTTGACGTGCAGACATCTTGTCTCCCATCTGTTCAATTGCTTGAGGCGATGGACCGATCCAGACGAGTCCAGCGTCCATTACAGCCTGCGCAAATTCCGCACGTTCGGATAAGAAACCAAAACCTGGGTGGATGGCATCTGCACCGGTTTGTTGAGCAGCCTCAATGATGGCTGCACCGTTCAGATAGGTTTCGGCAATGGTGTCACCTTCAAGCAGTACCGAATCATCTGCTAATTCTTTGAACATCCCCAGCCGGTCGTTTTCTGCATAGACTGCAACGCTGGACAGACCCGCCTCTCGGCATGCACGAAGTACCCGACAAGCGATTTCACCTCGGTTTGCAACCAGTACACGCTGAATCATGACCTCACCTCAATCTTCTGGCTTCCAATTTGCAGGCCTTTTCTCAAGGAACGAGGAGAGCCCTTCTTGCCCTTCGCGTGAGCCTCGCATGCGGCTTGTGAAATCAAGTGTCCAGCGACGCAGCGCTTCATCATCAGCGCTCCAGCGGTCAAAACCGAGAGTGAGTTCCTTTGCCAATGTTGCAGCGCTTGGCCCCGTTGTGAGGACCTCAGCGATGATTGCATCGATTTCTCCATCAAATGCTTCAGAATCATTGACAACACGTTCGACCAGGCCGATTCGCAGGGCTTCTTCTGATTTGATGCGACTTGCCTGCATGGCGAGTCGTCTGAAATTCGCAGAACCGACTCGACGGTAGACATATGGGCCAATGACTGCAGGGAGAATACCGAGTTTGCCCTCAGAGAGGGCAATACGAACGTTTTCTGTGGCAACGACATAATCGAGACAGGCGATAAGGCCCGCACCACCTCCTAGGGCAACGCCTTGAACCACACCGATTGTAAAGCAAGGATGAGACCAAAGCCCGTTGAAGAGTCGGTCAAGACGTTCACTGTCTTTTCGATTTTCTTCTGGAGTGTTGGCACCAGCATCGCGCATCATGTTGATGTCTGCACCAGCACAGAAATGTTTGCCACGGCCAGAGAGAACTAAGGTTCTCAGGTAAGGTACACCGTCGCTGTCGCTAAGCGCATCGTTCTGACCAGCACTGCGTTCCTTGGTCCATTCAAAGACTTCGATCAACTCGGTAATCATGGCGACATTAAGCGCATTGAATTTTTCCTCTCGCGCCAATTCGATTCGTGCGCAACTCCCCTCGATGGTAAGTTCAATCAAGGATGTTGTTGGTGGATTATCCATTAATTTCATATCAAAACCTCAATTGCATTTTACATTTTTCAATTGGAATTTACATTCTGAAAATTCCGTATTTGCCTTGCGGGAGCGGAGCATTTCGAGACGCTGCAAGGCAAAGGCCTAGCACGTCACGGGTGTCTCGTGGATCGATGATACCATCGTCCCACAGTCGAGCCGTTGAGTAGTAAGGCGAACCTTCCCGTTCGTATTTCTCAAGAATAGGCGCTCTGAAGTTTTCCAGCTCTTCGCCTTGCATGGGAGATTTTCCTTCCCGTTCTCGTTGATCTTGTTTTACGGTGCTCAGGACATCGGCCGCTTGCGGGCCTCCCATAACGGAGATGCGGCTGTTCGGCCACATGAACAAGAATCGAGGATCGTAAGCTCTGCCACACATCCCGTAGTTTCCAGCTCCATGCGATCCGCCGACGATGACGGTAAATTTGGGTACGTTGACGCAAGATACTGCTGTGACGAGTTTTGCACCGTCTTTGGCAATACCGCCAGCTTCGTAGGCTTTACCGACCATGAATCCTGTAATGTTTTGCAAGAACACAAGCGGTATGCCTCTCTGTCCACACAACTCCACAAAGTGAGCACCTTTCAACGATGATTCAGAGAATAGAATTCCATTGTTCGCAACGATTCCAACCTTGTGGCCATGGATGTGGGCAAAGCCGCAGACAAGGGTGGTACCGTATCGCGATTTGAATTCGTGAAAACGCGATCCATCCACAATGCGTGCTATAATTTCACGGACATCTACAGGTGTACGGTTATCGCTAGGAATCAAACCAAGAAGGTCGTCAACATCGTGCGCAGGTGGTTCAGGTTCCTGCATTTTAGCTGGCGCAAGTTCACGAGGGCCGATGTTCTCAAGCACGTTGCGAACCATACGAAGGGCTTCAGTTTCATCCTCGGCATAGTGATCAGCAACTCCAGATTCAACGGTATGAACCTCTGCACCCCCCAATTCTTCCGCAGTCACCTCCTCGCCAGTCGCTGCTTTGACCAGTGGGGGTCCTGCGAGGAAGATTGTCCCATTGCCTTTGACGATGATGGATTCATCGCTCATTGCGGGGACGTATGCTCCGCCTGCAGTGCACGAACCGAGGACTGCAGCAACCTGTGGGATACCATCGCCGGACATTCGTGCTTGATTGCGAAAAATGCGGCCAAAATGGCCAATGTCAGGAAAAACTTCGTCTTGCATAGGAAGAAACGCCCCACCAGAGTCTACAAGATAGATGCACGGAAGATGGTTCTCGTGAGCCACGGTTTGAGCTCGAATGTGTTTCTTTACGGTCATTGGGTAGTATGAACCCCCTTTTACAGTCGCATCATTTGCGACAAACAGTACTTCTCGGCCATGAACACAACCAATCCCTGTTACAATACCGGCAGAATGAGCACGCCCATCGTACAATTCATAGGCGGCTAATGGTGAAAGTTCAAGGAAGGCTGTACCTGGATCGATGATGCGTTCAATACGCTCACGTGCAAGCATCTTGTTCCGACTTCGATGACGCTCAACGTATTTTTCTCCCCCGCCTTGATGGACAACATCGAGACGTTGACGCAGGGTTTCAATGAGAGCAAGATTGTGTTCTCGTCGGGCGGAATAATCGGGATCGGCTTTGTTCACTCGTGTTGGTAGTCGATCCATATGCTTCCACCTGTGTCGACCACTTCACTTCAACCCTTGAAGGCATCGCGACTCTAGACACCGAGCATCAGGCGCCCAATGTCACGAATACCTGGTGCCAGGCCAACGATAAGAACGGCCAAAACAATCAGCAGCCGCAGATGCTTTTGACGATTTTCAACACGCATTTCAACAAAAATGAAGGCGATGATACTCACCAATACGGCTTTGACAATGGCAAACAACCACGCTCCCTCAACGTCCCAACCGAGGCTATCGCTGATTCCTCCTCCGTACTGGATGACTGCGTCGCTTAGAGGGTGTTTTTCCGAGTACCCGAAGTAATCAATACCGACCATGGTTGCGAAACCGTCGCAGAGTTGTCCGAAAACCATGGCGAGCACCAACGGACTTGCTAGCAGGGCCTTGTTGGAGAGTTGTTCAATAGGGTGATCGGCAACAACCTTCTCCTCCTCTTCCCACGATTTGATCGATACGCCCTCCGGTAGAACGCCCGCTTCAAATCCTGTAAGTTTGAGTTGACGGGCGTCGTCCTTACCGATGCGGTAGAGAATCACACAGATGGCTGCAGGTATTCCCAGAACAACAAATGCTGGCCAGAGCACGACATCATTCGGAAGCCTTCCCGACTCCTGTAACCAAGGCGTTGCAGCGAGTTGCGCCCAATGCCCCAATCCAACAAAACACGCACCAACAGCGAATGCCAGAAGTCCACGAGTGATGGTCGGCCAGTCTCGGGTTGCATGGAAGGCTAAAATCAGAGTTGTGAATCCGAGCACCAATCCGATGACAATCCAAATTCGTCCCATATCGTGGGTTGCATATCCAGGTCTGTACAGCACGGCCCACATGAACAATAGAGCGATGCACAACAAGGGGACGAGTCGGATTCGGATGTTTAATTCACCAACGTCTCCATCAACGCTGTCCCACCTTTTACCAATGAGATGAGAAACGAGGCCAATGCCAATGAGCCATGTGGCCAAATGGAGATGAATTATGGGCGAGATGAGCAGCCAATCGATGGATGAGGGAAAGAAATCTCCGTCCTCGAGGACGCGAAAGATAGGCGCAAGACAAACCCAGGCAATGAGAGCGATCATCATTTTGTCATCCGCTGGCAATTCCAACGTTCGGAACAATGCCTGAAACACGACAACGGATGCGAGGAGGCCAAAGGTGTAGATCGCCGTGTTTTGGTAGGTGTAACCTGCATCTCCTTGGGCTCCAGCATCTTGTTCAACCGGTTCCCAGATAATTGGTCGCAGACCGTCGTCCCATACCGTCTCAGGCATGAGAACAAGACCGAGTGTGAACGCAATGACACCAATAAACAAGATTCGTGTAAGGGTTAGTTCGACCTTTGACATTTGGGAGGAAGGGAGCGCAGCCTGATGTTTTGCGAGAACTTCATCAATCGACTCAAGTGTTGTCATGGTTCGCCCTCACGTTGCGATAAGGGTCTGGGAGATATCTCTTCCCTCTCGCTTCACTCTTCCTCAGCAATGACACGGGGCTCGTGCTCTTCGATGAAGGAGACTTTGGCGCATTCAACAGCTTCACGAAGAACGGTTACCAAACGGAATTTCATCATCGCTGCATTTGTGTCGAACAACATGGTTTGAGGAATGACGATGTTGAGGTCGTCCCCATCGAACGTGACACCAAAGTCGCTGTGACCGGTATTGGATTCAAGAAGCGCAGCAACTTTCTCTTCCTTTCCTTCGACGACTTTGACAATCTTGAAGTTGTATTTGAGTGACTTTCCAGCCATTGGATGGTTGTAATCGATACGTGCACGGCCGGCAGCGAGGAACGAGAGGTAACCTTGTCGACCGCCAATGGTAACTGGAGCGCCCAGATACAGTGCATTCGGGTCACGAACGGCACGGCGTAATTTGTCAATGCTGATGGTTTCAATTTGTGTTGCATCTTTCTCACCGTATGCATCGGCAGGAGCGAGCTCAAGGTCAACATCTTTGTCAACTTCAGCCTCAAGAAGCGCTTCTTCAAATCCAGGAATAAGAGAACCCGATCCGACAACGCAGACCATCGGTTGATACGTACGGTTCTCATCATGCATTTCGTGCTCTTGAGCCGTTGCTTCTCGAGTGGTTTCGATCAAATCCCCAGTCTCGCCGTTGTAAAGGTCGTAATCAACGTGAATAATGTCGCCTTCTTCCATGTTCGTTCACCTGAATGCTTTGGCGACTCGGATGGTGTTGATAAGTCAATTGGATGAAATCCTACTCTTCCTCACTGCGCGGATGAGGAGTCTTTTTTGCATCGAGGATGGTGAGCCAAGCCATACCCAGCATCATCAATCCCCATCCGAACCAAACGAGATGGGAACCGGGTAGGTCGTAAATGATGACTCGCATACGCTGGACTGAATCAACGCCGTCTGCTGAAACCTGTTGCATAAGCCCTGTTGTTTGTGAGCCATCGAAAATAAACACAATGTCTCCATGATATCGAACCAACGTATCGACCTCACTTCTCGGAGGATTGGGCGAACCATCGAAACGAATCAGCCCTGGTTCGACCTCCCCAATCTTTTGCTCACCGTCGTAAACACTGATGATGGCTCCAACATAGCCATCGCCTACCTCGATGTCCTCGCTCTCAAGAACGATGTCTTCGAAAACATAACCGTAACCATCGACCTCGACCATTTCGTCGCGTACCAATGTAATTCGATGTGTTGCATCTCCCCGGTCCACCAACACGGTCGTGAACACGTGCCCAACCAGCAGCAGCAGCAATCCGAAGTGAACAAGGTGGGCGGCTGGAGCCACTTTGCTAAATCCCGAAGACCGAACACGACCTACGATTTCGGCGCCCACTGGAATGAGCGCAACAAGAATCGATGGCAGAACCAGCCATGCAATTGTCCCTCGGGTGAGTATTTCTGAAATCGGTTCGTTCGCATCACCGCCAAGTGCGGACGGAACAAAGATGGCCAAAACAACCGAAGCAAGTGCAACCACGAACACGACATAGACGATTTGCTGAGGGGATTGTTTACGGGACGTGTAGGCAAACATAGCCAGAGCCATTGCCATTACAAACGGGGCTCCATAGAGCTCGTGAGCGTTAAACTGAACAGCATCGATGCTGGAAACAAGGATCATCAAGGTAAGAATGATGTACAAACTTGTAAGCACCACAGGCGCCCAAAGTGTCGTTCGCATCAGACGTTTTCGGGTCAACCATGGTTGGGTCGAATCCAATTCTTCGGTCATGACCAACCAAGGTAGAATGTAAAAACCAACCATAACAGCGGCTGTGTGCAATTCTACCAAACCAGACCATGCTGATGCCAAACTCATCATGGTCCCAGCAGCGCCCCACCCCCATGCCTTTCGAGCATCAGGGGCTGCGTAGAGGGCTACAAACATCAACGCGTTGAGAAGTACGAACAGCAGGTCTTGCGTTAACAAGTAAGCAACGATCGGAACAAGAACCAACCACGGTGTTCCAAGGAATCCTTTGTAGGACCACAATGCGTCGTTCTTCTCCGCCTTGTTATTGGGCCAGTCTACAGCCGTTGGCGCAAAGACCATCGCTACGAAAAAGAGTAAAGGAGCATGCTCATAGGTCCTGTAATCGAATAAAATTGAGATAACAGCGCCTAGAATCGGGATAAGGAACAGATTGGAAAAAGGTCGCGTTGTGGTCCCTTGTGCTGCGCGAATGAACACACCACTGAGAAGCAAGATGAGCAGAACATAGGAGACGATTTCAACACCTTCAACGCGATCTTTCAAAATCATCATACGACCAAAAACATCTGTCGGTGGCGTACCTTCTGCAGAGACCACGAACGTGTGGACGGAAGCAGCCCAAACGCCCCCTGCTCGTGTCACGAGAGTAGCGAACAGTGCAAGAGCACCAGTTGCCAGTCCAAGCCCAGTCCACATCAAGGTGGATGTTTTTCCTGGACGCGTTCTGAGGTGGCCCATGAGGACCAGTGCCAACCATGGAAGGAACGATCCGGTTTCTACCGGGTCCCATGCCCAATAACCTCCCCAGTCGAGAACCGTGTAGGCCCAGAGTCCGCCCAGTCCAATACCAAGGGTTGCAATCAACAGTCCTGGTCGAGTTTGATGAAGCATTCTTTTGTCAATATCGGTATCATCGCCGTATTGGAGGATGGCTAGACTTGTCGCTGCTAGAGCAATACAGAGCGAATAGGCCAGAAAAATCAGTGGTGGATGAATGACCATCAAATCCGTTTGCAACAATTCGTTCAGCCCCGGTCCTGTAAAGCCGTATTGGTTTTTTGCAAAAGGGTCGAGTGTCATCGAAATCAAGAGCAGGAGGAGCGTGAAACCATGCATAAGCCTCAAACGAAGTTGATGTGTTTTGTCCAATTCTGACGCAAGAGGTCGTCCGAACCACCATGCGACCAAACCCATCCATGCAGCCCACATCAACAGCGGCCCTTCTCGAGCCGCCCATGTTGCAGCAAACCGATACTTGAGTGGAAGGTCTTCGCCTCCGTTCATGGCCACGTGCAGAATCGTTGTATCGTTGGTGATGAACCTTGAAGCGAGGGCAACGAAAGGTGCTGCAAGGATAAGGTGGAGTAGAACGGAAACGACCGGTCGTTCAACTCTCCATTTAGGGCAGATCATCAAGACGATGCAAGCAAGGACGGCCAGAACAAGCGTCCACCCCCACATGATGTTACCAAGTGCGCGTCCTTGTTATTGCTTTGCGTTGGTCCATCACCAGCCAAAGTGTTTCGCTCGGCTGTAACCAAATGAAAGAAGGACGGAAATGACGCGCTTGAAAAACAGTGTTGGTTTACGGATCATAATCTTCAAACCAATACCGAGTTTTGTCAACGGACTCATGTTTCCAAGCTCTTCAGGTAGGCATTTCGCCATAACGGCCATTTCCTTGTCGGACAGGTTGTACAATGCATCTTTTCCTTTCAGGATTTTACTGTATGGAGGAAATGTAGATTTCCATGCTTGCTCGTATGGCGACAGCGCTTGAGCAGAAACGTCACCGTTGTTCATTGCTTTTGAGAGTACGTGGGCTGCTTCTCTACCGGACCATAGCGCAAGATGCGAACCACCTTCAAACAACGGAGATGTAAACCCTGCAGCGTCACCAACGAGAATCAGGCCGTCATCAACGGTTTTGCTTCTCGGTCCCGATATGGGGATGTATCCTCCAAACGGTTTCACCTTCGTACCTTCTTTTCTCCACGGAGGGTTTACTGTTGGTTTCCCAGCAAGGTATGTGTCCTCAATAAACGCATTCAAATGAGAGACAGCGCCTTTTGTGTCCGATGTAACCAAACCGACGTTGGCTCGTTCCCCTTCTTTTGGAATCATCCAAACATAGCCGTGCGGGGAATATTTGGGCCAGATGTAGAAGTCAAGATACCCATCGTTAGGAACGTCGTTCACTTCGTACTGAAAACCAGCGATGAGTTCAACTTCGGTTCCCATTTTGAGAAGTTTTGAGGCCGCTCCCGAAACGCCTGACGCATCGATAACAGCAGAACATTCAATTGGAAATTCACTTCCTCTGCCTTCAATAATCCAATTGGAAAATTGATTTTCGCTATTGAAAATTCTCTTCATCGATGTGACTCGATGCTTGAGATACAATTCGGCACCAAGTGCTGTCGCTTCATCCATCATCCATTGTTCAAACAAATGCTTCTCGAGAACGTAACCAGGTTCTGTCAGGAGTTTGTTTTCGCCACCAGGGAAAATCACTCGAATACCTTTCACATCCAAAGCCTTGACATGGTCAGGGATTTGCAAATCTAGATTTTGAACGGCCAGATCGGAAAGGCACTCGCCGCAATGTACTGGTGTACCGACCTCGGAATCAGCTTCGACGACGATGGTTGAGAGGCCCAAACGCGAGGCGTGGATTGCGGCAGAACCACCTCCTGGACCTGCGCCAATTATCAGCAGGTCACATTTCCGGCCTTCTGCCATAATTTGCTGATGCAGAGTCGGCTCATGAATCCAACGGTTTCACTTTAATCGCTTGGAGCGTGAGCAATACAGGGTGTATGCTATCGATTAAATAGCAAATTCATTTGCAACAAACCGATCAACATGAATGAAACCGTCGAGGAAAACCGCTTGCCCGTAACTGTGCTGACAGGATTCTTAGGATCCGGGAAAACAACACTTCTGAATCACATCCTAACAGATACAGAACACAAAATGAAGTTTGCAGTCATCGAAAACGAATTTGGTGATGTTGGGATTGATGAGAACATTCTCGTTGAAACCTCGGAAGAAAGCATCATTGAGGTAATGAATGGGTGCATTTGTTGTACAGTTCGAGGCGATCTCACCGAATTACTCGACGACATGCACGAGAGGATCAAGGACTTTGACGGCGTAATTATCGAAACAACGGGACTCGCAGATCCTGCTCCTGTTGCCCAAACGTTCTTCGCAGACGAACGAATCTCAAGCAACTATCGTCTTGACGGAATCATTACCGTTGTCGATGCGAAACATATCGTTCGGCACCTCGATGAAGAAAAGCCAGAAGGCGTCGAAAACGAATCCGTTGAACAACTTGCTTTTGCAGACCGCATCATGCTCAACAAAATTGATTTGGTTAGTGGCGAGGAGCTCAGTAGCGTTGAGAATCGTGTAAAATCCATCAACGCCTTTGCTCCGATTTTTCATACGGAAAACAGCGTTATCGATCCAAAGGAGCTCATCAACATCGGAGCGTTCGACTTGGAAAAGACTCTTGAGATGGATCCTGAGTTCTTGGATACATCAGCAGAGCATGAACACGATGACCGCGTCACATCCACAAGCATGAAGTTCGAGGGGGAGCTCAACGTTAACAAACTCGAACGTTACATTGGTAGTCTGATTCAAGACCATGGCGAAAACTTGTTCCGATACAAAGGGGTACTCGCCGTCAAAGGTATCGATCGAAAGTACGTGTTCCAAGGTGTCCACATGCTCTTCGGCGGTGATTTTAGCGATGATATTGGCCTATGGAAGGAAGGCGAAACCCGTGAATGCCGCTTTGTGTTCATTGGTCGCGACCTCGACCATGATGCACTCCAAAATGGATTAATGGAGTGCCGTGCGGAGGAACTTCGATTCAAAGAAGGCGACGCAGTTTTTGCTAACATTGGCGAGTTCACAGAAGGACGCATCCTCAAGACTTGGGACCAAGGAAATCCCTACCGTGTTGAAATTCAAAACGAAGACAAAACCAACGTTTGGGTTCCCATTGACAACGATGATTACGTCCGATCTGCCCAATCCTAGACACATCCTGCATGACAAGACATGTTGGTTGGTCTTTTGGCAATAAGAATATATAATCTGCAGTCTCAAGTTAATTCATGCGCAATTTAATTATCTGGATAATCATCGCAACCCTAGCCACTCAAGTTACAGTGAATACCATTGATTTGAGTGACCAATCAATCGAGCCAAATTTTGTGGACGATCAAGAGTCCCTACAAACATCGGCTCGAGACTCTCACCAAATGGCCGGTTCTGATGACGGTGACAACCCAAACTGTAATTTTACAAACATGGCTGATGGATTGGGGGGTCCGGTTTGGACGAATGGCACTGACGCCAATGTTGGAGACATCTACGAATACCCTGCCAACTCTGGTCATTTCTGGCAGAGTACAACCAGCGGACCAACGGCTCAACCAGAATCGTCCGGTAAATGGATTGGACCGTGCTCATGCGAAGAGATTGCTGAGGAGAGTGGAATTAACTGGGATGCGAACACTGCATACAATCCGTGGCAAATTCTCGAGTACAACGCTGGAATTTGGATTGTTCAAGATGCTGGTACCACCGCAGGAGATGTGCCAGAAGAAGGTACAGACATCTGGGTCTTGTGCGCTACCTCATGCTTCTCCATTGTTAATGTTTCAACCATGGTTTGGGAAACTTCGTCGCTTGTAACTGAAGGAGAGATATACGAATACCCAGCAAACTCAGGACACTATTACACCGTGGTTGGAGTAGGTATGTACAATCAAACCGTTGGTGAGCCTGGACAAGATTTGGATGCTTGGGGAGAGCCCTTAGATTGCAGCTGTAGAGACATTTGGGTCGATAGTGGTGAACCGCTTTGGGACTCCACTGTTGAATATTTGCAAAATGCGGTTGTCGAGTGGCCTGCTGGTTCAAACAACCTCTACATTTCATATGATCATGGGACGGGAATTGAGCCCGGAAGCGCAAACGGTTCTTACCTTTGGAGAAATTGCAACGGAGAGGAACCCTCAGGTTCACTTTGCGCTGACTTCGATGGTAATGGGGGTATAGCTTGGGACGCTATGATTGCTGTTTCTGAAGGACAGATTTTTGAATACCCTGCAGGCTCAGGAGAATTTTATCAGGTCTCGGTTGGAATCAACAATCAGATTGTCGGCGCACCTGGAGTAGATGGCGACGCATGGTCTGAAAAACACTGCACCTGTAAAGATATATGGATGGAGGCCTCAAGTCCAGCATGGGACTCAAACACCGTTTACAACGTTGGAGCCATTGTTGAATATCCGACAGGATCAAACGCCCTTTGGATGGCCATTGTCAATCAAACCACGACTGGAGTTACCCCCGACCAGCCTTTCGCTGACGGCAATCAATGGGAGCTTTGCGGCTCTGAAGACAACACAACTACAGGACCATGTGGAGGTATGGACTCCGTTGGTCCGTGGTACAGCAATGCTCGAGTATCAACAGGTGAAATCTACGAATACCCTGCTGGCTCACAAACATATTACGAGGTTATTATACAGGGATATGTGGACCAAGAGGTCTTGTCACCAACCGTTGATTTGGACGTGTGGGCAGAGGTCGATTGTCCATGCGAAGAAATTTGGATGAATGCTGGTGAACCTGTTTGGGATAATTCAACAGTTTACTACCTCAATGATGTTGTTGAGTGGCCGCCCGGTTCCAATCAACTTTGGATTGCATTGGATACCCAATTTTACGGTGCAGAACCCTCCTCCGCTGACCTCTCTTGGGAAAGTTGCGGCGACTCAGATACACCATCAGGAGGACCGTGTGCCGGTCTAAATGTCGTAGGAGTATGGTCTTCGGGAACGAACGTAACTTCAGGCGATGTGTACGAGTATCCAGCCGGATCACACACCTATTATGTGGTCAACCCAGGAAGTCCGTTTTGGAGTGTAAGTGCACCTGATATCGATATGGATGTTTGGTCTCCAATTAATTGCCCATGTAAGGAGACATGGGTTGCCAATGGCCAACCGGTTTGGGATATTTCCGTTATGTACTGGCTAGACGAAGTAGTCGAATGGCCAGCAGGCTCAGATACACTATGGATTGCAATCGACAATACCAGCAACGACGAACCATCACTTACCTCCGATTCTTGGAAACACTGTCCTGGAACAAACATGCCTTATTCGAACCCTTGTGCTGGATTGGATGTTATCGGAGTTTGGACTTCGTCAACGGTGGTCGCTTCAGGTGAAATTTACGAGTACCCATTAGGTTCTCAGAATTATTATCAGGTCAATCAAGGAGGTCCGTTCACCAATGTCAATGCACCAGATGTGGACATGGATGTTTGGTCACCAATCGATTGCCCATGCAAGGAAACATGGGCAGCTAACGGACAACCTGTCTGGGTTGCTGGAACCGCCTACCCTGGCGATTATGTTGTTGAGCACCCAGCAGGATCTGGTAATTTGTACATCCCACTTGAATCTGGAGGGGTCACTACCGGAGCAGGAGAGCCAGGAGTTGACATTCACTGGGTCCTTTGTAACGGTAACGGACCAAGCCCAGGACCTTGTGAAGGTCTAGATGTGCCTGTTTGG
Organism: uncultured euryarchaeote; assembly: GCA_937894115.1. Taxonomy (GTDB): domain Archaea; phylum Thermoplasmatota; class Poseidoniia; order Poseidoniales; family Poseidoniaceae; genus MGIIa-L2. Next base: position 68,349 of record CALBFP010000001.1, on the reverse strand, counting down.
GATAACACAACAACTCCAGTGGTCGGAGATATCTACGAATACCCTGCTAATTCAGGAATTTATCACGAAATTATATTCATTCACGACGATTTATACGGTGGTCCTGACTGGGTTGCAGACCCTATAATGGATGGTGGTGCGGATGAATTCTGGAAGCCTTACAGTTGTCCATGTAAGGAGACATGGGTAGCTAATGGCGAGCCTGTTTGGGACAACACGTCGACATTCTATCCTGGAAATTACGTTGTGGAATGGCCTGCAGGTTCTGGTGCATTGTACATCTCTGAAGGCGGCGGCCTGACCGGGGTAATAGAACCCGGTACCGATGATGGACATTGGATTCCTTGCGATGGAAACCCCGAGGCTGAGGCAGAGCCTGAAGAAGACGACGATGACGACGACTCCATACCAAGTATCGGCTTCGTCTTCACCGTTCTTGGTGTACTCTTGGCGTCAACCTTCGCTCGACGAACGATGGATGAAGAGTAATTGTTGAATTGCTTAAGGTTGCCAAAAAACGAGGTGATGAACCTGCAGGAATGCAGGTTTTGAAACAAACACAAGCATTCATTCTCGTGTTGGCTACGTAATTCTCGGAGCCCGCCGAATCTCGAATACCGTCGAAGTTGGGCTATTTGGGTCCGATTCATTGGAAGGATCGAGACTTATTTTCTCAAGACATTTCCATTCAAATCCTTCTGAGAATAGTTTTGCAACATCCTCATCTGTAAGCGAGTAGGGTGGCCCATCCATTCCTTGTTGTGGATTTGTGTAAGTAATCATAAGCCCTACGGCATCGTTCTTGGTCGCTTTACGAAGCTGGTCGACGTAGGCTTTCCTGAGGCTTGGTTCTATGGCAACCATCGCTGCGCGGTCGAACCAAGCATCAGCTTGCACAACATTTGTTTCGAGTTCAAAGATGTCGCCTTCGAGGATCGTGAACGGTTTGCTCTGGTGTTGAGTATAGTTCCCATTAACGGTCGTCACTGGAGTAAGACGATTTTCTTCGAAAAATGCCTGAATGGCATCGGAAACAAATTCCATCCCGATAACACTGTGTCCTTTGTTTGCAAGCCAAACCATGTCAAGCGATTTACCGCACAAGGGAACGAATACTTCGCATCCTTTCGCTGCGTTGGTGTTACCCCAGTGTTTCGTCAACATGTCGTTGAATGAATCTCGATGCCATCCGATTTGCTCGGTTTGCCATCGTTTGTGCCAAAACGTCATGAAAATCCCAATTTAACGTATCGATGTTGAATCACTTTGATGGCGTCAATACCGTACTTTCTGTCGAGTTATTGTTCTCCATATACGTTGAAGTGGATCGTAGTAGCGGTCGACAACACGTTCCTTCAGTTGGATGATCGCATTGTCGGTTATTTGAATTCCAGCAGGACACACTTCGGTGCAACACCGAGTGATGTTGCAATATTCAACACCAAATTCCTTCTTGATTTCGGGTATTCGGTCTTCAGTATCGAGTGGGTGCATTTCGTATTGAGCGAGACGGACTAGGTTACGAGGTCCGGCGAACTCATCGAACATTTCGTGATCGCGAAGAACGTGACATGTGTTAACACAAAGGAAGCATTCAATGCACTCACGGAAGTGCTGTACTCGGTCCGCTTCCATTTGATTGAATTCCCAATCCATGCTTTCTGGGCCATCGATTGGTGCGATACGTTGGGCTACCTCGTAGTTCCACGATACGTCCGTAACCAAATCTTTGATGTGAGGGAACGTCTTCATCGGTCGAATTTCAATCGGTTTTCCTTCGGGTGTTTCAGCAACAACATCGCTCATTCGAGTCATGCACATTAATCGCGGTCGCCCGTTGATTTCTGCAGAACACGATCCACATTTTCCTGCTTTACAGTTCCAGCGAACAGCCATGTCAGGCTCCTGTTCGTGTTGAATTCGATGCATGCAGTCAAGAACGACCATACCTTCGTCAAGTGTAATTTCGTACTCCTCAAGATCGGTGTTTCCATCCTCACCCCGGGCGAGCTTGAAGGCTTGCTTTTTCCCTTTCAAAGACATCAATCATCACCTCCTTGTTCTTTGGCACGCTCTGCAATCATGGCTTTTACTTCTTTAATTGCACCTTGTAGGTCCTCTCGCATTTCCTCAACAGGCTCCTGCCGTATCTTGATTTCACCTTGTTCCATCCATATGATGTTAATCGTTTTTCCCCAATATTCGTCTTCGGGTGTTGGCATGTCTTCTCGGGTATGGCCTCCACGACTCTCTTCGCGTGTCAACGCTGCAAGAGCGCATGCATGTGATATGTCGGCCATGTTGATCAAGTCCAAGGCTTGATGCCATCCTGAGTTGTAGCGCCGACTTGTGCCAGGGAACGAAATCATCGCTCGCTCTTTGAATTCTGTAAGATCTTCAAGCGCTTCTTCAAGTTCATGCTTTACTCGAATGATTCCAACCTTGTGTTGCATCATTTCTCGCATCTCGTCGTAAATCCTGCCTGGGTTCTCTCCACCTTCCCTTGCGAAAGGAGCAATCATATCATCGATGGCCTTCATCACCTGTTTGTCATCGATGCTTGGTTGGGCGAGACTGTACGAGCGTTTCGCAGCATATTCTCCTGCTCGCTTACCGAATGTGATGAGATCTGAGAGTGAATTTCCTCCAAGTCGATTGGCTCCATGCAGTCCAGAGGCAGCTTCACCGCAAGCATAGAGGCACGGCACAGTGGTTTCTTGTGATTCAGCATCCACACGTATGCCTCCCATTATGTAGTGGGCCGTTGGACCAACCTCCATCGCATCTTTGGTAATGTCAACTCCTGCCAACTCCATGAATTGGTGGTACATAGACGGCAGCTTCTTTTTGATGGCTTCCTCACCACGGTGTGAAATATCGAGGAAAGCGCCGCCGTGAGGTGAACCTCTTCCTGCTTCCACCTCGGCCTTGATCGCTTTCGCGACCACGTCACGGGTCAAAAGCTCAGGAGGACGTCGGACGGTAGCAAGTTTTCCACTAACAACTTCTTCGACCCATTGATCTGCCTCTTCGATGGATTCCGCATGGTCTCCTTGGAACATTTCTGGGACGTAGTTGAACATGAACCGTTCATCCTCACTGTTGGTTAGGCGTCCTCCTTCGCCACGTACACCCTCAGTAACGAGAATTCCTCGAACGGAAGGAGGCCAGACCATTCCTGTTGGATGGAATTGAACAAATTCCATGTCGCGAAGTTCAGCGCCGGCCCAAAGAGCCAACGCGTGACCATCGCCAGTGTATTCCCATGATCCAGAACAAACGCTCCAACACCGTGTACAACCGCCCGTTGCGAGAACAACCGATTTTGCTGAAAATGCATGGAAGTCCCCATCAACTCGTGTGTAAGCAACACAGCCCGTGACACGATCGCCTTCCTTGAGGAGATGGCGCACTGTGTATTCCATGAAAATATCAATGCCTTCATGAATTCCTCGCTCTTGGAGTGTTCGAATTATTTCAAGACCGGTTGCATCGCCGACGTGAGCCAGTCGCGGGAAGGTGTGGCCACCAAAGTTTCGTTGATTGATGAGTAATTTAGGAGTCCGATCAAACACTGCACCCCATTGTTCCAACTCACGAACGCGATCGGGGGCTTCCTTTGCATGAAATTCTGCCATTCGCCAATCGGCGAGCCATTTGCTTCCTTTCATCGTGTCATGAAAGTGAACCTTCCATCCATCTCGTGGATCGGCGTTTTGCAACGCAGCTGCACAACCGCCTTCGGCCATTACCGTGTGCGCTTTACCGAGGAGAGATTTTGTGATAATCGCAGTTTTTGCACCGCATCGAGCAGCCTCAATGGCAGCACGAAGACCTGCACCGCCTGCACCGATAACGACAACGTCGTACTCGTGCTTTGTGTATTCTTCCGTCATGTATCTATCCCACCAAAACAAAGGCCATGTCCGAGATGATGTCTTCCGCCACAGCAATGGTCCACAGGTCACCAATAAAAACGAAGCCGAGACTTGCCCAAAACCAGAATCCATGTGACCGATTAAAGACACTGATGCGCTTGAAGAGACGCCCGCGAAGTGCGGAAATACCGCTTGCCCATCTGTCAAGACTTCCTCCAGCGAGGTGTCGAAGTGCATGGCATGATGTCACGTACATGGTTAAGAGAAACGCTTCTGTTGCCATGATGAAGGTGCCAATGGAGAAGCCCCAACCGGCATCGAAATGCAGGGTGTGGGTGACATCCCACCACTTGATGACGATGATGATCATCGCTGCATAGAGAAAGTAACGATGAAGATTGTTGAAGATAAACAGTCCCTTTTCCCCACCGTAACCGATTTTTTTGTTGATCTCCGGTTCATCGACCCAGCATCCAGTTGGTGACTGAAAGAAGGTTCTGTAGTAGACTCTGCGCATGTAGTAGCACGTTCCACGGAATCCAAAAGGAATCCAGAGAACGAGAATTGCTGCGTTTACCCAAGAGGGGTGGTTCCATTCATTGAGACCAAATAGACTCCACTCCAAAATGTTCGGTGAAAATATAGGCGATACCACTGTCGATCCTTTTAGACTGTAAGAAATGCTTTCTGGAAAGAGAATCAGCCTCCATGCGGTGTAAACCAGAGCGGCGGTAAGGGCAAGGCCCATCCAAAAGGGTTGGGCCCACCAGTTGTCGATTCTATCGGTCCTTCCTAGCCCGTTTATGACGGGAAGTTTGATGCCCTCGCCCATTAGTCACACCTTTCCCAGTACGGGAGATGATTCACCCAATACACAAGGGGTCTTTGAGGTTGGCCCTTAAGCAGTGTGCCAATTATGAAAGAAAATGTTGCACAATTTGAACGATTAGACCAGTTCGTCCCATCGAACCTCTGCTTCAACCATTTCGATTTCGTCGACATCCATCTGCGCGAGTTGCAGTTTTCCTGACAGTTCATCGTTTACTGCATGCCAATAGGAATAGGCCTCAATAACCCAAATTCCAGATTCACGTGTGCCGTTTCCGCTGCCTTTGACGCCACCAAACGGTAGGTGAGCCTCTGCACCGGTGGTTGAGTTGTTGATTCCGGTCATTCCCGCTTTGATACCGGTTTTGAAGCGATAGGCTTCGAGACGATCGTTGGTGTAGATCGCCGAGGAAAGGCCGTAAGGGCTTGCGTTTGCAAGATGAAGAGCATGGTTGAAATCGTCCGCTTTCACTAGGGTTACGGCTGGACCAAACAACTCTTCGTGGAAGCATCGCATGTCTTCTGTAACGTCTGAATAAACATGGGGCCACATGAAGACTCCTTCCTCTGCTGTTCCAACAAATCCTGAAGGCTGGTTGTCCGATGTAATCCTACCTTTGCCGTAGAGCTTGGTTGCACCATCATCTTCGCAAATCTTGATGACTTCCAAGAAGTCTTTTGCATATTTCTCGGACAGCATAGATCCGTACAAAACATCATCATGCTCGAGTGAATCTCCGATACGTGTTGCGTGGACTTTTGCCATCAATTTCTCGACAAATTCCTCGTAAATGTCCTTGTGGACAATTAAATTTCCAAGGGATGTACATCGTTGTCCTGCGGTTCCAAAGCCGGCCCAATAAGCGCCTTCAACAGCATTTTCAATGTTGGCGGAAGGCATGATAACCAATGGGTTCTTCCCTCCGAGTTCAAGAGAACATGAGACGAGGTTCCGTCCACAAACCTCACCGATCATCTTCCCAACTGCGGTTGAACCTGTGAACGAAATTTTGTTGACGCGACCGTCATCAACCGCATCGACGAGATACTGTCCAGCGCCGCTTCCCTTGCCATGAACGAGATTGATTACTCCGTCAGGCAATCCTGCTTGGTGCATAATTCGAGCCAAGGCAAAAGAGAGCAGCGGGGAGTCTTGCGGCGATTTCCAGACGCATGTGTTTCCGCACATGATCGCTGGAATCATTTTCCAGAAGGGGACTGCTGACGGGAAATTGCATGCGTTAATGATGCCGCAAACGCCGAGTGGGCGGCGGTACGTGAACAACTCTTTGTCCGGTAGTTCAGAGTTTACGGTTTGCCCATAGAGGCGTCGTCCCTCGGACTGGAAAAACAAACAAGTATCGATGGCCTCTTGAATTTCACCACCACATTCTTTCAGCGTCTTTCCAATTTCTCGAGCTTGCAATCGCACGAGGTCTTCCTTGTGTTCCATTAGCAAGCGACCCATGTTTCCGATGATTTGTCCGCGTGTTGGAGCAGGGGTTGCCGACCAAGATGCGAATGCAGCATGCGCCGCATCAAGTGCCGCATCGACATCGTCTCGTGTTGAGAGCGGAAAGACACCAAGGATGTCGCTCAAAAGTGCTGGATTTTGCGATTGGAACGTCCCACCATCGCTGGCTTCGGCCAATTTTCCGTTGATGATGTTGAATCCTTTCACGCTCGGGCGGTTTTTCGGATTGTTGGCTTCAATAAATGTCAGACCTGCTTCGAGTACGTGGACCATAGCCACTCGAGTCCGATACCCTCCATGAAGGCTACGATGCAATCGCATCATATTTTGAGGGATTTACTCAACTCATGGTTTTAGTACTCTCGCAACTTGGAGATGATATGTCCGGAGAAGAAAGCGAGGTATCACTACGCGTAGCAAAGGCCATTCCATCCGACGTAGGTCACGGCCGAGCACGAATTTCAGGAGAACACGGACTCGATCTAAAACCGGGCGACATCGTTGAAATCAAAGGTGAGAAGCGCGCTACAGCCGCTATTTACTGGCGAAGCCGTCCAGAGGACGCAAAGATGGACATCATCCGAATCGACGGAATCATTCGCAAGAATGCTGGCGTTAGTTTAGGTGACAGGGTTACCATTACGAAAGCTGAAGCCAAGGAGTGCACGAAACTCACACTTTCACCCGTTATGGCCAACAAGCAGAAGGTCAAGTTTGGCCCTGGAATCGAGGGATTTGCCCGTCGCGGTCTTTCCAAGCGTCCTGTGATGGCAGGTGATAGGATTTTCATTCCAGGCATGACGCTGTTTGCCGAAGCACTACCGTTTGCAGTTGTTCAAACCACACCAAAAGGCATCGTCAAGGTCACTAGCGATACGGACATCATCATCAAAGACGAGGCCATCGATGACGAAGATGTTGGTCAATCCGAAGGCATCACTTACGAGGATGTTGGAGGCATAGGCCAACAACTCCAGAAGGTTCGAGAAATGATTGAGTTACCACTCAAGCATCCAGAATTGTTCCGTCGTCTTGGAATTGATCCACCGAAAGGAGTTTTGCTTCACGGGCCTCCAGGAACCGGAAAAACCATGATTGCAAAAGCCGTTGCAACCGAAGTTAACGCCCATTTCAAATCCATAAACGGTCCTGAAATCATTTCAAAGTACTACGGTGAATCCGAAAAACAACTCAGAGAAATCTTCGATGAGGCGAGTGAGAAGTCCCCGGCAATCATCTTTATTGACGAAATTGATTCCATTTGCCCAAAACGAGAAGATGTAAGTGGAGAAGTCGAACGACGTGTTGTTGCTCAAATGCTTACGTTGCTGGACGGTATGCAAGGAAGGGACAACGTTGTCGTGATTGGAGCGACAAACCGCAGGGATGCTCTTGACCCTGCGCTTCGCCGAGGAGGCAGATTTGATCGAGAGATTGAGATTGGTGTTCCCGATCGTGATGGGCGAAAGGAAATCATGGAGGTCCATACACGTCAGATGCCGATAGCTGATGATTTTGAGATCAATTGGGTTCTGGACAACACCTACGGTTTCGTCGGTGCGGACTTAGCAGCCCTCGTACGAGAAGCAGCAATGAAGGCGCTCCGCCGATATCTTCCTGAAATTGACCTTGATGAAGAGACGATTCCTCCAGAGGTATTGGAGAAGATGGAAGTCCGAATGGACGATTTCCGTTCTGCGATTAGAGATGTTGAACCATCGGCTTTGAGAGAAATCTATGTTGAGGTTCCCGAAATTGCATGGAACGAGGTTGGAGGACTTGATGAGGTCAAAGATCGACTCAAAGAATCCGTTGAATGGCCACTAACCAAGCCGGAAGTGTTTGAGCATTTCAACATCAAACCACCCCGAGGTATTGTTTTGTTTGGAGCACCCGGGACAGGAAAAACACTCCTTGCCAAAGCAATCGCCAACGAGGCACAAGCCAACTTCATATCCATTAAAGGGCCTGAAATGATTTCAAAATGGGTCGGCGAATCCGAACGTGGAATACGTGAGATTTTCAAGAAGGCGAAGCAATCTTCCCCTTCGATTATCTTCCTTGATGAATTCGAATCCATCGCCAGCATGCGTAGTGCGTCAAACGGTGAAGGTAGCGACGTTGGCAATCGAGTTGTGAATCAACTTTTGGCAAGCATGGACGGAGTCGAATCCCTCGATGGCGTCATTGTTGTCGCTGCTACCAATCGTCCAGAAATGATCGACCCTGCTCTTCTACGAAGCGGCCGATTTGAGCGCGTCCTTCACGTACCACCTCCAGACCATGGTGCCCGTGAGGCCATTTTCGAAATACATTCCAAGGGCATGCCACTTTCGAAATTCTCAACCAAAGATTTGTTGGGCAATATGGAAGGATTTACTGGAGCAGATATCGAAGCTGTTTGTCGAGAAGCAGCTCTCATTGCGATGCGTGAGGAGAAAAAGAAAGTCACTAAAAAGCACTTTGATGAGGCGATCACTCGCGTTCGACCAACCGTTACGCCAGAAATGCTCGAGTATTATCAGAAGATGGAAACACGACTCACCTCTGGTTTGTCGAACATTAAGCGTTCTCGCGACTATGGTTTCGGAATCGAAACCATGTGAGGATGGAAACGGTCAAGGCCTATCGTGCTGAGGAGACCGTAAGGCGAATCCTATGGCATCAAGTTTCGGCCAGGAAATGTTTGGACGCACAGTTCAAGACAAGAAGGGAAAGAAACTTGGCACACTGGTAGACTTTGTTATCGACCTCTCGAGCGGTGAAATTTGTGAACTTCTCATCCGATGTGCAGAGAACATTGACGCAAATCGTCTTCCGTTTCCGTTCAAAGATGGCACTGTAGCCATTCCATCAACTGAAGTTTCTGCCTTCGGGCACGTGATTATGCTCAAAATTTGATGAGCATTTTTCCATCAGGGTTGGACAACCTTCTAAACCGATGTGAAAGCGTGTATGTCTGAACGGTGTACTAGGTAGGTGATGGAAGGATGTCGGAGCGAAGCAAAAATCTCAAGCGGATTGGCCTTCAAATTGCATTTTGGTCCGTACTCGGCATCCTGCTTTTCACGATTCTACAAAATTTCATCAACATCAGTCAAACCAGTCAACTCTCTGCCTACGATGACGATTGGGACGATATGTCAGCCTTTCGCGAGGACATTAACGCTATGGGTATTGAAACCAAATCGCTTGTGAGTAGTCCCCTCCTCCTTGCCGATATTGAGGATCCACGAAATACGGTCTTCGTTGTAGCTGGCGTTGAAAGAGATACGCTCTCCTTCCCGCAATTTGATGAGGACGGATTCATTACAATCTCGACCGAAGACGGTTATTCTCCTTCAGAGATCGAAGCAATTGTTGAATTTGTTGACAATGGAGGCACCGTCATCGTCCTTGAGGACTTTGGTTACGCTGGTTCCATCGGTGAAGCATACGGTGTTCGCTACTCTGGCCACAAACTGTACGATACAAACTATGTGGACGAACTCGACCACAATTACATCTGGATGTGCCTCCAAGAACGACCATGTGGCACAAACAATACCGAACTCGCCCCTGACACCATCGACCAGCATGGGCGATGGTCATCGGACGTAGGTGCGCACCCATGTTCAAAATTTGACGGTCAAGAAATGACAAAATCTGAAGCGGGACTGTGCCAACAGCATTGGGTTAAAATCTCGGGCGAATTGGGTCGAATTGAATACAATGGAACGTATACGATGTTGTTAAACAACGCCACAGGCCTCGAAATCGTTCCCGGTGTTCGTGGTGCACTCAAAGATGTTAGCGTTCGTGCTGTCACCACCAATCAGGCAGTTCTCGATGTCAACGGAGATGGTGAGGCTTGGGGTCCAGACATTCGCGGTCAATTCAACCTTTCAATCGAAGCGTGTGCATCGACCAACTGCGATCCAGATGAAGGCGGTCGCGTGTTCTTTGTTGCCGATGGTAGTGCTCTCATTAATGCGATATACGATTACGAAGGATTCCAAGAAGGCAAATACGGCCCAACGGACACATTCATTCCTCCAAACAGCAACTCAAAATGGGCACTCGATGTTATCGCTGAAGCCCTGATGAGCACACTGGAAGGCGAGATTGGACCAGAAGAGAATGCTTTGGTCATTTTCGATGAAAGCCGTCACCCTCAAAACGCACTGTTGGCTGATTCATACAACACCGTCTACTTTTTGTTGGTTTATTTCACTGGAGAAGGCCTTGCAATGCTGGCGCTCTTTGTTGTGCTGTTCATCACCTTTGAGGCTGTGCTTCTCAAGAAGCGAGATCCTGAGCCGTGGCGCCATGTGTTTAGCATCATTTACTACGGATTTGGTGATGCAAACCGATACACATATTACGCAAAAACCGAGAAAATACGGCAGGTGTTTCTCTCGAAGGTTCGGAATCAAAATGGATTAACTGTGGAAGAATTCCACGCCATGTCGGCCAAAGAATTGGTTGGATTGATACAAGATCCTGTTTTGGCGAAATTTGCCATTGAGCCCGGCAAATATTCCTTGGAACAATCTGTAGCTTTGGTCAAGCGAATCAAGGCATGGGGGCGCAGGTGAAAATCATGTGGACACGTAAAGCAGCGTTCACGTTTACAGGAGGTATCGCTCTCATTCTCATCGGAATGATGATCACCAACAATCAGATGATGATTCTTGGGTTGGCCTTAATTACATTCATTGTCGTGAATTCGTGGGTATCGGGCCATGGCGATATTGAAGTACAACGTACCCTTTCAGCCGACAATTTGTACAAAGGCGATGACCTGTACGTAGAATTGCTCGTTACCAACCGTTCCAATCGCCGAACACAATTGCTCGATGTATACGACAACATCCCTCACGAGATGAAGCTTCGAAGTGGACTGAACCAGATGCGACTCAATCTGCGTCCTGGTGAAAGTGCTCGCATTCGGTATGTCTTGCGTTGCCCTCTCCGTGGTCACTACTCCATCGGACCCGTATCGCTCCGCGTTCGCAACACCTTCAATCTCGGTATCGAGGACATGTATGTCGACCACCATTCGGACATTGTAATCTTCCCGCAAATTAAAGAGGTCGAGGAAGCATTCCTTCGTTCACGTACTCCGAAAATGTACACAGGTGCTACAACACTCCGAACACCTGGTCAAGGTTCTGAATTCTATTCTCTGCGTGAATACGTACCAGGAGACCCATTCAAGAACATCAACTGGAAGGCATTTGCCCGTACTGGTGATTTGATGGTGAATGAAAAGTGTCGAGATGCCGTTACGGACCTGTACCTCCTTCTCGACTCTCGTGATGTTTCACGTATCGGCACGGTTTTGAAAAATCCGCTTGAGATGGGTACTGTGAGTGCTGCAAGCCTTGCTGCATTCTTCTTGAAGCGAAGAGACAGCGTTGCGCTTGGTATCTACGGAGACGGTCTTGCTTACCTACCTCCTGATACAGGAGACAAGCAGTATTTCAAGATCCTAAGTTCGCTTGCTGGGGTTAAACCTGAGGGTTCCATGCCGTTGCAAGCCGTAACCAATTCGCTCAGTGGACGATTCAGTCGCGGCAGTCCTGTGTTCGTGATTTCCTCTTGTGAAGGAGATGGAACCGTTCCTGCTGCAGTTCGAGATCTGGTTGGACGCGGTCATGAGGTTACGGTCTTATCACCGTCCAGTATCGACTTTGAACGCCTTGTATCACGCATTCCTCGTATGTCGTACGAAGTTCTCAAACTCGAGCGCCAAAATCGTCTTACAACACTCGCAGGTTCTGGTGCGCAGGTCATCGATTGGATGCCTGACATGGATTTGTCTCAAGCAATTATGCAGGTGAGGGGGTATTGAATGGCCGGTGAAGTCGATCCCCAAAGCGACGTATCCTTGATGGGCGGTCGAGCTCGAACGCTGCACCTCAAGACGTTGCGCAAGCAATGGCAAATCATCACCTTGCAGGTTGTTGCAACCATAGCGCTTGTATGGATGTATCTTGAGGTCGTTTCGACTTATGTTGTGAACAGTATCGATCACACCAGATTGTTTGATACTCTTGAATCGGGTATGGGTGAAATACCGATTGGCGATTGGTTAACGGGTAGAGGGCGTACAGGTTTAGCCCGCTTCTATGTCCCGATCGTATTGGGCTTGAGCCTCGGAGGCTCAATGGCGCTTCTTGCATTCCAATCACCACGCGTCCAGCAGCGCATCAAACTCGGTTTTATCATCGGTCTGATGACGCTACTCATTGGCCGTTTGATTCTCAGTTGGGTTCCCTCAATGCTGTTCTCACTCGACCTGAGAGCGCCTACAGAAGATGAACTTAGGACGCTTGAATGGCCGTTATTGATGATTCTCTCCTTGTTAATTCTCTTCATCTACCTTCTCCCCGTTATCATGGGGACTCGGGGAATTTGGGGTCTTTCACGTCGTTCCATCGGTTGGGCCATCGGATTCACGTTGCTGTTTTTGGGCATCCACGCCATTCTTACCTTCCCACTCATTAAGAGCCAACTTGGTGATTGGGGGTCAAACCTCATCTCACTTGAATCTCAAGTGGGTGATCCAACCGTAGGAATATTTGGATTCGATCTTGTGACAACTGAGCAATTTTCATTGATTTTGATTGCCATTCTAATCATGGTATTCCAGGAGTCTGGATTCGGTGTAATTCGCTATCTCGAGTATGCTTATCGTTTGCCTGAATCCTGTAAACGAGACCCTGAATACGTCCGCCAGATGGACAATGTATTGAACGGTCATTTGAGACACACTGCTGGATTCCTTCTCATAACAGGATTGGTAACAATGATTGCGCTCGGCTTCCATAGTGTTCTGTTGGAGGTTGTTCGCGCATCGACTGGAAGTCAATGGGCTGCACAAGTCTCTGAATCGATTGAACTTTCATTGACCTATGGTTTGGTCATTTCAGCACTTCTGTTCTTGAGTCTGGTTGCAGTACTCCGATTTTTCGTACCATGGCAGCGGGTATGGGGTCTCATTGACTCAATGAGCAAACGCACACAAGAACCCGTTCAAGAGAAAGAATACTGATCATTTTGATGCTCGCAGTGATTGAATCCCTCGACCGATGAACTCAATCAGAATCAGCAAAACGATTGCGAGACCAACCGATGCCATCCATTGGTACCAAATCAAATCAATGGATGACCACACGTAATCATTGATGAATGCGAAACCAATTATGCCTAAAACAAAAATTATCTTTTCAAGAACGATTGGATACTGCCTTCCTTTGGATTCGTTGCGCAACAACAGCGTTTCGACCATGGAATCACATCAGAAATCCAATTCAGACAATTGGTCTTGAAGCGCTTCTAAACGCGGGTCATGTGCTGGTTGTTCGATCTCGGGTTTTCGGAGCTTACGTTCGGCATCAATCCGCGCCAATTCGGCTTCCAAATCAGCACGATCTTCTTTGATGGGTGTCGAATGTTCTTCTTCAAATGAGGCAGGTGTTGGCTCGGCTTCCTTCGGAGCAGGCATCTCTTCCCATTCATCGATTGTTTCGACAACAGTCGGTTCTGCGTCGAGTGAAACATGTTCTTCAACAACCAATGAGGACTGAATGTTTTCCATCATTTCATCAGCAACAGGTATACGTTGACCGACGGGTATCGCGGTTCGTTCAAAGGGCAAGAATCCGTCTCGTTGGAAATCCCACATCGCTCCCCGTGGAACGCCCCTTGTAAGCCCTGAGGCATCAATTTGTGTCAACAACTCCTCAAGAACTTGAGCCGTTTGTTCGAGCGCAATTGCTTCACCAGCATCCCTTTGGTCGGCTTCAAGATAGATGTCGTCGAGGGCTACTCGAATCAATCGCCGCGTTTCAATCGCCACACTTGGCAACGCCTCAGGACGCATGCAATTCATGCGCAGCGCCTCAATCTCTTCGGGTGGCGCTCCGAGGTTTCCTAACTGATCCAAAACATTGCGCATTCTTCGAAGCATGGTAATTGAACGGTCGTAATCTTCGAGAATTCCTTCCAAATCGAGAATCAGGTGGCCAACTGTTTCCCCAAGCTGATTTTCCAATCGCTGTTGAACCGACCATCGAGCCAAACCTCGTACTGCACCCGCTGTTTGTGGAACCTGACGCTCAAGAAGCGTCATCACTTCACTGCTCAACAAATGACGTGGCGTTGCAGCGATATGATCAACCGTTGATTGAACAACCTGCAATGCCCGTTCAACAGCACGGTCCAAAAGGACGACAGAATATCCGAGGGTTCGAGCGTGTTCTAAACGCTCCAGAACGGGTCCGAGGCCCCTGAATGTTGCATCGTCGTTGAGCAGTGCCTGCGCCAGCGGCTCTTCTGAAAGTCGAGCACGGAGCCGTTCAGCCTCTGCAATATCGGCTACCGCTTCTTCATGTGCATCGGTAAGGGCCTCAGCACGCGCAATCAGTCCCGAGAGTTCGGTTTCAGCATTACCTCGTCGTGCACCAAGATTTCCAAGCTCTGTCAGCAGTTCTTTTCGCTCACCCATTAACTCACGCATTTCTGAATGAAGTTGCATTCTGCGTGCTTCGTCTTCAGCAAGCCTCTGACGTTCCTCCTCCGCTCGTCTTCGACTTGTGAGGGTTTCAGCTTCAATTTGATCCAGCCTTGCTTGAGCAGTGCGAATTTTTTCTTCCGAAGTATTGCTTTTTGATTGTGCGTTTGCTTGCCGTTCTCGCAGTGTTGCAACCTGCTCTTCCAATGAACGCAATCGTCGTTCTTCAAGTTCGATTTGATCACGGACCGAGGACAGTCTCTCTGCGTTCGATTCCAAATCTGCTCGTGTTGTCGCTTCTTGATTTGACAGTGTCTCAAGCTCGTCTCGAAGGGCTTCACTGCTTTCTGTATCGCCCAGTGTTTTAGCCAATTCAGCCGCTCTCTCGCTGAGTTGATGTTCGAGCTCACCGACTCGTCGCAAGAGCCTATCAGCACGTTCTTCTGCTTGTTCCATGCGAGTTCTTGATTCTGAAACAGTGACCTGAACCCGGTTCAATTCATCGTTTTTCGATTGAATGGTTTCGGTTTGCTGGCCGGAGGATTGCTGGATTTCATCAAGACGAATCATCGCCTCAGTGCGCTCTTTCTCTGCATCTTGTAGTTGGTTCGTCAAACTCGCATTGGTGCGCAAAAGAGAATCTGCTCGTCGTTCAGATTCTTCCAAACGGCGCCGCAAACCAGCATCAACCCCAGACAATGGAGCAACACTTGGAAGCGTTTGAGCAATCTCTTGACCCCCAACATGTATGGTCAACTTCGAACGAACAGCCCGAACATCATCCAGACCTATCTCAAACCCGTACATGTTCATCAACCGATGCACCATCGTATCTCGACGTTTTTCAGATCGTGTCCGAACCGTTGACAGGGCTTCAACAAACTGTTTGATTGTAAATTCCTCGACATCACCTGTGGCTGAGGATACCATCGTACCCGACGCCAATCTGTGCAATTTCAGCACACGCTTGCTGTCCGTCAATCCAAGCATCGCATCTTCAAACGATTGACCGTTGGCTGCCATTGCGACAGGGAGCCCGTTGTTCAGGGCAAGGGAGACTGAGGTGCCGGTTACACCCGCCTTAAGATGCCCCGTGACCCGTTCTTCGAGCGCAGCAGTGAGCATCGACATCACCGCATCAGCTCCTCCCTTTCCTTCGCGAAGAACAAATCCGTCAGGGATTGAAGCGGATCCTTCCTCATAGGTGCCTATTTCACCATCGAGTTTCGCAACCACATCGGTCAACAGACGGGCATGATTGGCATCCAATTCGGTCCAAATTGCAAGCACAATCGTACTGCTCGAGGCAAGAAGTAAAGATGCATCACCCATGTTTAACGATGCATAACCGTTACCGTCCCCTCCAAGGTTTTCTTGTTGAGCGTTCATTGCTTCGGAAATGGAGGCCACTGTTGCTGCGAGATGTTCAGGTTCGCCTGGCAAATCGCCCATGCTATCGATGAGGATGCCCTGATCTGCAGCCAATCCTCCTCGAACGTGCTCATAACCCGAGAGGGTTTGCAACACTGCTGATATATTTCGAGCAAACAATCGGTCTTTGAGTGCACTTCTCGCGCCCAGACCTTGCGTGTCGGCTTGGAACTCAAACGCCTCAGGCAGTAACGCTGCTAAATCGGCAAATCCGTGCAAAGAACAACTTGAAGCAATCAGACGGTGCTGATTTTTCTCCGCTTCCTCCATGGCTTCACGTGCATCAGCTCCGCCAAGCAGTTTGTTGACGCTTGAACCTTCACAAATCCATCCAACAATGCGACCTGAACGAATCAATCGATGGCCAAATGGAGTTTTGCGTCGCCCCACCCATGTTGTGATGAAGCCATAATCAAAAGGCTGAATTGTGCCTTGTGATACATCTATTTCATCATCAATTCGTTCAATGTGCGGTAAATCAAACATCATATCGCCTCAGGTTGTTTTGAATTCCATTCTCGTCGCAAGCGCTCCAATTCGTATCGCCAAACGCCTTTTTTCCCATCTTTGCCTGAAAGATGAACATAGAGATCGTTCTCGAAACGATCGTAGAGGGTTAATCGCCGGCCTTCAATCCACGCTTCGAACAATGTACCAAGGCCGAGTTTTTCACTGATTGAGCAACAATACGCCCATTGCTGACGTTGTTCCTCTGCAGTTTCTGGCCATTTTTTAGTGGAATTGAGAACACTGCCAAATTGATCGATTAATCGGACGTGGTTTGCACCGTTAAGTCCGCAAAGTTGAGAAAACAACCTCTCCGACATGCCAGCCCAAAGCGTTTGACAACAGCGTGGCATTCAAGAACTTTCCCGAAACTCTTCCCCCGTAGGGGGATTTGGCAACCTAAAGTAAAAATCCAACTGCAAATTTTCAAAACGGCGAACGCGGTGGAACAATATGCTACACTTTTCCGCGCATTCCTCGGTCGAAAAGAGGAAAATTTTTGCAAATATTTGAATTGAATTTTCAAAAATCCAATTGAAATTTTAATTTTTTTAATTCAACAATCGGAGGCGTTTAATGGAGGTGATGTGACCAATCGACATGGCCGAGGCAACCCAGAGTCCATTTCAGGCACCAGTCTGCGATGTGTGCGGAAGGGATGCAGTTGTTGAACAAGCCTATTCTGGCCGAATTTTGTGTGGACATCATTTGGAGAAATCCATACGTAAGAAAGTGGGTAAAGAGTTGCGAAAGCAGTTGTATCTCGACAAGTCGAAACCAACGACTGTGTTTGTAGCAATCTCTGGGGGTAAAGACTCAGCAATCCTGTTAACGGTTCTCGTGGATTTGATTGGCATGCGTAGAGACGTCCGCATCGTTGCGGGTTGTGTTGATGAAGGTATAGACGGCTACCGTCCACCCTCATTGCAGTGTGCAATTGATTTGTGCGATGATCTCGGTGTCGAGTTCATCACCACAACCTACAAACAACTCAATTTCAAACACATGGACGATGTTGTAAAACGGCTTCCTGTGATTTCAGAATCGAAAGAACGGGTGTCCACAATGCCTTGTTCGTATTGTGGCGTATTTCGCCGACAGGGCATCAATGCCCTTGCAAAACAAGTCAACGCCGATGTCGTTGCTCTTGGACACAACCTGGATGACATGGCTCAAACCGTTTTAATGAACATGACCAATGGAGATATTGATCGAACCCTTCGTCTGGCCCCTCATACAGACGCTCCAGTGAATGGACTACCTCCTCGAATCGTTCCTTTACGGTGGATACCAGAGCAGGAAATTCACCTTCTCGCTTTACACAAACAACTCCCAATCCATCATGAGGAGTGTCCATACGCCCAAGGGGCACTTCGATGGCGATATCGAGACATCGTTGCTCAGCTGGAACAAGATGTCCCTGGTACGCGACACAGCCTTGTCCGCATGTCCGACAACATCAAACAGGTCGCACGCAGAGGGACCCCTCTGATTCAATCGCACCCGACAACGTGTGAACGCTGTGGATCACCAACATCCGGAGCGACATGCAAAGCATGCGATATGCGTGATTTACTCGACGTTGATTTAGATGAGATTACGGATTAGTTTGCTCAAATCTTGTGGACGCTCGCAATAATGGCAACGCAGTGTTAACGGAGCGGTTTTCGCAACTCGTAGTCGGTGCGGCAACGGCTCTCGAGGATTTTGGGTGATGCAATTGGAGAATGTGCAACGAACAACGTTTCGAACCTCCTCGCCGAGATTGACGTTCAATTTCTCAGCCACTGAATACGCTCGAATGATGGCAATGCTGGAGTCTGGAGCTACCAAAGCCAATCGATCGAGTTCAGATTGAGTTAATTCACGATCTTCAACTTTGATGATGTCTTTTGCCCCCATCTTCTTGGAAGGTACGTTCATAACAAGGGAAACGGGAACCGAAGTATCTCCAGAGAGGTTCAACAATTCAAGCACTTTAAGCGCTTGACCGGACGGTATGTGGTCGATGACAGTGCCGTTTTTGATGGCTGTAACCCTTCGCATGTTGTGTTCGCCTACCATCACGCATCACCTCCTTCGATTGAAGCGGGAACTTCGATGTCCAACAACCGACAAAGCAATGCCATTCGAGCAACCACGCCATTGAAGGCTTGCTCGAAATAACGAGCATGACGGGTTTGGTCAACGCTGGGATGGATTTCATCGACACGAGGTAGTGGATGCAATATGACCATCTCGGATTTTGCATTATCGAGGTCCCTTGCATGCAACTTGTAAGCGCCAGCAACTTTCGAATATTCATCTTCATCAGCGAATCGTTCTTTTTGGATTCGGGTCATGTACACGACGTCTGCTTTGTTGATGTTGCCGAGTAGGTCTTCGGTTTCTGTGACATCAGCACCGTGCTCACGCAAATCTTCAACGATTTCTGTTGGCATACGCAACAACTCGGGGGATGCAAAAATCAAACGACAACCAAATCGAACAAGAGCGTGCGACAGGCTGTGGACGGTTCGTCCATAACGAAGATCACCGGCGAGAATAACCGTCAATCCTTCGATTGAGCCATGGGATTGTTGGATGGTAAACAGGTCGAGCATGGTTTGTGTTGGGTGGTGACCTGCGCCATCACCGCCGTTAAGAATCGGAACGCCCGCTGCATCTTGTGCGTATCGTGCAGCACCTTGTCTCGGATGTCGCATAGCGATGATATCGGTGTATCCGTCAACCATCTGAATGGTATCGAACAAGGTTTCCCCTTTGACTACAGAGGATGTTTTGACATCCCCTAGATTAACAACATCGCCACCAAGTCGCTTCATCGCTGTTTCAAACGACATCCTCGTACGTGTGCTCGGTTCGAAAAAGAGATTGCCGAGAATTTTCCCCTTCAGGAGAGGTAGGTAGGTTTCTCCTCGTGCAACGGGAAGGAGCCGCTCAGCATCTGCCAGAATGTTGTATATGTCTTCGTTGGTCAAATCGTCCATCGTGATGAGTCCTTTCATGGCATGTCCCCTTCGTTGCCAACCATCCAAGCACACCCTTGAACATTGTTGCCCAACAGTATGCAAAGAGTCGGTGGGTTCATCATCAAAACCGGTTCTGGTACAATCATGCTCTGGGGCGATGTGGATGAGGCGATTAAAGCCGAACGCTTGCTCAGAATTCAAAGAATCGAACGATTGAGTACCATCTGTGCTCTCTTTTGCTTAAGCGGCGCAGTTTGGTTGGCTTGGCCTGTCCTCAAAGATGCATTTGCCGGTGATGCGAGTCTTCTTTCTGGACTTGGCATGCCGGTTCTTGTCCTGCTTTGGGGAATTGTGATTCAAGATTTAATTTTGGATGATCCTCGGGCAAGAACGCGTATTGGAGCTGCTTCCAGCATTATTTGGCCCGTTTTGTCGATGTTTTCCATACGGGCCTTTTCCACGGATTTGTCCTCCTTGCTTGCTGCGTTGCTGTTTGCCGGGCTTGGTCTGGCCATGTACCGCTCGTCGGCGCAAACACTCCGTGGTGGTATTGATGTTCTGCGGTTCCGAGCGATGATGACAGGTATTGGAGGGCTCACGGTCCTCGGAATGCTCATCGGCGACCGTGCCGGTCAAACCTGGATTGATGATATGAGCGACTGGGGGCACCCACTTCTGAGCATACTTGTCTTGGGTCATGTGGCATATTTGTGGTTCGCAGGTGACGACATGCGAGAAGAGCGAAAGATGTTCCGAAAAGAACTGGATTCAATCGAAAATCGCCTCTTGGTTCTACGCTCCCAAGGCGCTGCTGTAGATCAGGCCAGCAGTCTTGTAATGACTGCAAAACAAGAAGGTCATATCGATCCTCTGTTTGGAATACGCCTTCTTCGAGAGGCTTCAGAAGACATGGAGCGCTCGCTCTCGCTTGCTACAGATGTCGATGTTGTTCGTCGTGAAGCACTGTTGGTGATTGAGGATGCTGAAGCGATGGCACCTTTAGCAAAACGACCAAGAAAATCCTACGAAATGGGGGAGCGAGAAGTAACGCTGGGCTCGTTAAGAGAGGCGGAGGTTTTGTTTCGTCAGGCGAAGCGTCGAGCGCAAGAAATTGTCGCATGGTGGGAAAAAGCCGAGGAATCGATACGAGTCGCTGAAGAATTGCTTACGGGTCAATCCGGTGCAAACATCGAGGGGTTGAGACAAATCATTCGCGATGCTAAGAAGCAACTCGAACGTGAAGCCCCAAAGAAAGCCTTCGAATTGGCATGTGTTGTTCCGATACAACTGCAAGCTGATGGTGATGCACGCGAGCGAGCAATCGAGGTATTGAAGGATGCAGCAAAAGCGCTGAAATCAAGCGACGGCTTTGATACAACGGAACTTGAACAACGACTTGAGCATGCAGAAGATGCTCTTGAAGCCGGTGATACAGGTCAATCGATTGGCCTTGCTGAAGGCGTCATTCGCGTCATTCAGGTTGAACGGGAGGCGATGGAAATTGTCCGACGTGCTCTGCGTCAACGAAAGAAACTTATCCAGCGGTTTGAAACGCTTGAAGACGCAGAAGATTGGAACAATCGTCTCCAACAGGTACAACAATCGGCCGATGAGCGTCAGTGGAGTCATGCTGCAACCTTACTTGAACGCCTTACCACTGACTTGGATGCGCTAGGAAATGAGCAGGATGAAGCAAAAGCGCTCCTCGACTTTGTACGACAGGAGTGGACCGTCTTGAGAAATCAGTGCGATGCGTCGAGCATTCCGTATTCTGATGAGGATATGAAGCAAACAGAGGCCGCATTGTCCATCGCCGAAGAGCGACTTAATGCGGGTCAAATTGAGGCTGCTTTGGACCAACTTGGACAAGCAGATGCTTCAATGGAGCGTCTGCGCAGGCGTGTCTGATTAGAATAGACCACGTAACATCAGGTCATCAACATTGATTCCGCAGGGCAATCCAAGGTCAACTGGCATACCTGCGATTGTCGTGATGATTCCGTAGAGGTGAAGATGAAGTCCATGAGGCATCTGGTTTTCTCCAGTGTAAGGAATCTTTTTCCACAAATTGCGCTTCTTGTAGAATTTTGAAACAGATTGGTCTTTGGAATGTACAATCCAAGCGTTTGCCCGGCCAGCATGCTTTCTTGATTTTGTGGATCCCAAATGCGGCGAAACGTGCACGGTGTGGAGAATGGGCCAGTCGCGCATCCAATCTTCTCCTGAATCAACAAGCATGGTAATTTTTGTTGGTTCGGTTGCCATAGCATCAAGAAGTCCCAATTCGTTGAGAATTCGAATCAATGAGCGAACATGAGGGTGGCGCGGTTCTTTCATTCGCAATTCTCGCGCAACTCGTACAGCAGTATTCGGCCGTCCTGCGTCCAGATGCAACAATGCAACGACCACTCGTCCTTGCGTCCATTCTGTGGCTGGTAGGTCTGCATGTTGTGCATGTTTCTTCATGAACGACTCCAGCATCGATAGCGCTTCCTCACTACGGTCCTCCAAACGCATTCGGGCACAATCACCCAGAAGCATAAGACGGTCACCGGGTTTGTTGCGATATGTGGTGTTCCCTCGTGGATTGCCTTCAGCAGTTCGTTTCAGCAAGTCGATGTTTCGTCGCATGAGCGGATCGATGCTTAGAACAGGTTGTGATGCGCTGGGAACACTTCGGCGAGGGTTTAGTACGGCTGCAAACCAATGCAAACGTGCTGCTTCAATGTCGCTTTTATTCAATAGAGCAAGTCGAGGCGCTGCCTCAGGAAGGTCGCGTTGACACAAACTTGCAGCAGCGAGAATCAATCGTGCAACTTGAGCATCTCGACCGGTTTGTAAAGCAAGCAATGAAACAGCATTCTCCTCGGCTTCTTCCCAACGATTCAAGCCCGCAAAGAGTTGCATTTTCGCTCCTGTCTCTCGAAGCAAGTCGAGGCCTTGCGTGGACGACTCTGTTGGATTCAAAATTTCATCATAGTGTTCGATGGCTTTTGTCCATGCATCCTTGGCAATGAGTTCCGTAAACGGGCGTTGTTTGAGATAAATCATGTCTTCCATTTGGGTTAACATCTGGCGCTGACCACTGATGCTGGCATCGAAGGTAATGTCATCAAGTTTTGAACCGACTTGGAGTGAGGTGAGCCAAATGAGAAGAAAACAGATCTGTCCTGCAGAAGCAAGCATCCAAGTTAATTCTTCCATGGCATCCTTTTCGAGATATGCGCAAAGTGTGTTTTCCCAGGTTCCGCAACTCTCTCCTTGAGGAAGGAAGCTTGAATCCCAGAATGTGATCATGGCGAGGGCCAAAAGCAGCATTGACTGACCTGCGAAACCGGTAAAGCAAAAGTTCAGAACCTTGGCTTGTTGCGATCGTTCGGCCCTTAACAATCGACTGTCGGCCAAACGAATACCTCCACGACCGGATACATCTTGGACATCAAGAAATAGGATTCTTGCAACCTCGTAAACAAACAGGAATCCAACCAAAGCAACGTTGAGGAGCAGGAACATCAAGACTGAGGTGACGAGCGGGAATCGAAGTCCCTCATCAGGGATGTTGGAAAACAATTCGATGAGGAAGAACCCGAGAATACCGCCCTCCTCCATGATTGTTGCTTGTGGCCGATATTCGGGTAGGTTTTCGACCTGTTGAGAGTGTGTGAACAACTCTGGTGCTACGACGATGGCGATAAGCGACAGCAACGTATTGATTGCAACAAGAGGCATTGCTAGTGTATTCAAGTGAACAATTCGAGCGATAACCTGTTGTCGAGCATTTGGTTTGTGATTGTGAAATGGTGATGCATTTCCTCGTGCAATCTGGGCAGAGGATTGCCGAAGTGCTTGCCATGATGTGCCCATAACCCTGCCATAAGCAACAATGGACGGCGAGAACGCAAGAAGCAGGGATGCGCTTAAACGGTGCGTAAAAGAAACATCCCACGTTTTGAGAATGGAGTAAAACAAACCAACACCAATGAACCAAAAAACGGTGAGTACGATGTATCCAGTGTTTCTTGCGCTGCTTGAATCCTGCAATTTCGCCTTCCCATGGCCGATGGGTTTTATGATCTGGGCACCAAGCGAAGAACCTGAGGATATCACAGCAGGGAGAATGATGAGAATAAGTGCCAGTGCGATGTTGGGCGTGTGAAAACCATCGCTCTTGCCTTGAGCGAAAATAATGTATTCGAAAAACAACAACAGCGCTCCTGTAAGCGCAAACAAATAGGTTGCAACACCAAATCGCATCCCACGACTTCGAAGAAGATCTCGGGCTTCGTTGAAGGATTCGGTTACGGTGTGGACCTCATACCGTTTCGGCCCGGTTTCGAAGGCGACCTGCAGACCACGCAATTGTCGTGGAACAACGGTCCGCCAAAACAACAGAGCGATTGTGCCAGCTAGGATGAGCGGCAAAATAGCGATGGAGGCAAAGCCTTCAACAATTACCGGGTCACCCATGCGTTTGCCACACCTTGCTTCCTTTTATGGAATGCGAATTGAGTCGAAGAGAACATCAGTTTTCTACAGGCTCAGGAACCAGTTCGGGTGTCGCCAACTTCGTTTCGATTTCTGCAACCAAATCTTGGACGAATTGGTCAACCGGAACATCCGAAACTTGAGCACCTGTCCGAGAGCGAAGAGAAACGCAATTGTTGTTCATTTCACCGTCACCGAGAATCATCATGTAGGCGGGACGCATTTTGCGATGCGTTCGAATTTTCTTTCCGATGGTATCGTCACCATCGTCGACTTTGACACGGACACCCTGTTCTTTCAATCGCTGGGCGACATCAGCCGCATACTGCTTGTGCTTCTCTGAGATGGTAAGAATGTGAACCTGTGTTGGTGACAACCACGTGGGGAATTTTCCCGCAAAATGTTCGATAAGGACGCCACAAAAACGCTCCATGGATCCAAAAGGTGCTCGGTGAATCATGACAGGACGATGGTTTTCACCGTCGCTTCCTTTGTACCACAAATCGAATCGTTCTGGTAGGTTGTAGTCCACTTGGACCGTTCCCAGTTGCCATTCTCGTCCAATAACGTCCTTTACAACGAAGTCAATTTTCGGGCCATAGAATGCAGCTTCGCCTTCTTCTTCAGACCAATTGACACCAAGTTTCGCAGCGGCGGAACGACACGCCTCTTCGGCCAAATCCCAGCGTTTCGAATCACCGACATATTTGTCGCTGTTCGGGTCGCGAAGTCCAACACGAACACGATAATCGTGCATTCCTAGAACGCTGAAAATGGTTTGAACCAACTCGATGCAGCCCATGACCTCTTCACCAATTTGCTCTTCGGTCACAAACAGGTGCGCATCGTCTTGTGTGAATCCACGAACCCGAGTCATACCCGATATTTCGCCGGATTGCTCCCAACGATAAACGGTACCAAATTCGGCAAGACGCAGTGGTAAATCGCGATACGATCTTGCTTGAGATGCGTAAATTTTGACGTGATGCGGGCAGTTCATTGGTTTCAGCATGTAACCGTCAATGTCGCCAGTGCTCATCATGTTTGACAACTCTGAACATGAGCACCCTTCATCGGCGAGTTTCTTCATCAAATCGCGTTCAACAAGAGGTGGGTACTGACTGTCTTGATAATAGGGAAAGTGGCCCGAGGTTCGATACAAATCGAGTTTTCCAATGTGTGGCGTAAACACTTGATCGTAGCCTTGTCTGCGAAGGTGTTCTGAGATGAAATCTTGCAATTGTTGGCGGACAATTGCTCCTCGAGGCGTCCACAGGATCAAACCTTGACCAACCTCTTCATCCACATGAAACAATTGCAAGTCCTTGCCAAGTTTCCTGTGATCACGAAGTTTTGCTTGCTCCATTCGATTCAAGGTTGCCTTAAGAGATTCTTTGGTTGGTTCAACAATACCGTAAATTCGTACCAACTGCTCACGCGACTGGTCACCGCGCCAATACGCAGAAGAAACGGATGTCAGTCTGCAGAACATCAGTTTCGCAGTACTCGCAACGTGCGGACCAAGACAAAGGTCGTACCATTCACCTTGTTTGTAAATCGTCGATCCTTCACCGACTTCCAATTTGTCTTCAATAATCTCAATCTTGTAGGGATTTGATGTAAAATGCTCTCGAAGTTCCTTATCATCCAACTCAATGCGTTCGATGGCGAGATTGCGTCGTGCGATCTCATTCATTTTCTTTTCGATTGGTTTCAAGTCACTTTCGCCAATCGGTTCCATGGCAAAATCGTAGTAGAATCCTCTGTCGACTGGAGGTCCGATGGTTGGTTTCGCATCGGGGTAGAGTTCCGACATGGCTTGCGCCAAGAGATGAGCTGCGCTGTGGCGAAGAATGTACATGCCTTCATCGCTCTGAGCAGAAATACCTTCGATGCTGCAGTCGTCGGTAATCGGGGTAGAAAAGTCGCATTGGACAGCGTTGACACGTGCTGCGAGACAGCCATGCTTCTTTCCCAAGGCATCAATGACGACTTCGCCAGCAGTAACACCTGCTGCGTATTCGTTGATTGTTCCATCTGGAAGAGTGATGTTGACCATCGACATGGGGCTGCCTCCTGTCCAAGCCTCGACGGTCCTGTTCATGAATGCGACGCTCGAATTTACCAATCGACAACGATGTCGTCATCCAATCCTTGCGACGGTCGTTCAAGAATGACCTGTTGTTTGACTTCTTGTTTTGGCTTCTCTTCCTTAGGAGCGACAACAAAAGAGTCCGGTGTTTTTACTTGGCCGAGTTTGAACCCAAATTGCGGTTTCGTTTGCTCAGGTTGCGGTTTATCAGCAACCTTCTTTTCAATTTCAGTGGGCCCTGTTGCCTCGCCTTTTCCCATTTCTTTCATGCTTTCTTTCATGAGTTCATCGAGATTAATTTTGTCTGGCACCGTCCTTTTGACCATAATCTCCCATCCTTGTCACCGACTTGAAATCATCGGTAAATTGGTTGCAAGTCTAGAATTAGACCATGAAACATATAGCCATCATCCTAAAGCCTGAACCAGAATGGAGCAAGAAAACACAACCGTTGAACGCGGCACCTCTCAAGAGGTGGATTCCTCGGTGCCACCAGTATCTTACAACGGCGTTTTCCTCCTGCTGGGTATGATGGCCCTCTTGTTTGTTGGTGCGTTGACTCAAGGCGATCTAAGCCGCACGTTTCGACTGATGGGGTTCAGAGACCCCGTCACTAAAGCATACACAATTATGCTAACGACACCCATTCTCTTCGAACTTTTGTTCAATCCATTGGATCGATTGGTCAAAGACCACCCCCGCCTCCGAAGGATCCTTCACAACCTCCATCGCCATGCACCTTATCTGATCATCACTGGGCTTGTAATGCTCTTGATGCGCATTGAGAACGTCTTTGATGTTCCTTTCAACGAATGGTTGGGATACGACTTGACGCCCCTTGTGTATTCAATTGAAGGAAACATCGTTCCAGACATCCAGGAGCGATTGCGATCTGCTTGGATGGACACTGCTATGGTTACGGTTTACGTTGGATTGTATGCGCTCATGCACGTATGCTGCATCTTCGGATTCTCCATCAGCAACAACACTGAGATGGTCAAAAAGTTCACTTTCACATGGTGCGGTGTATATCTCGCAGCGCTTCCGTTCTATCTCTTCGCACCTGTCAATGAGGTTTGGGTTACAAGCAGCTTGCATTGCGATTTGTACAGTTACAACGAGGCGAGTGGAATACTGTACACAAATTGCGATGATACATCGGGCTATATTCATGCGATTGCTTCAATCAACAACTGTTTTCCTTCGCTTCACAATGCATTTGCGTGGGCATTACCCTTCTTGTTTTGGAAGACAGGGTACAAAAGAGCCGGTCATTTCTCAGCGATCTTTGCCAGTTTGGTGACGCTCAGTACCGTTTATTTGGCAATCCATTGGTTGATTGATATTGCTGCTGGCATCCTTTTGGCTTGGATCATCACAAGTCTAGCAGTTCGCATCAATTATACCATCCAGCCTTCGCTCAAGATAACCGATGTTGGTTGGATAGACAAGGAAGCAACCATTGAAAATGAGTAGATTCTAGCCCAACCATGCGGATAGGTATTGTCGTCAATCCTGATGCAGGCTTGGGAGGTCGATTGGGATTCAAAGGCAGCGACGGTCGGGCAAAAGAAGCCCGCGCAGCAGGTGCTGTAGACCGGGCAGGTCCACGTATGCAACAATGCATTACGAGATTTATTGATCTGCAAAAATCAAGCCTCAATCGAACTGGGGTCAACCCAACCTTTGTGGTGTGGACGGGAAGGATGGGAAGCGATTGGTTGGAGGGTGTGGAGATCGAAGAACGTCAATCGTCCCCATCGGAATCAACCGCAGAGGATACTGCAGCTCTTGTTCGGGATTTGATTTCCTCGGATGTTGACGCAATCTTGTATGCAGGAGGTGATGGCACGACGCGAGACATTGTCAATGCTCTCGATGGAAATGAAACACCGCTAATCGGTGTCCCAGCAGGTGTCAAAATGCACTCAGGTTGTTTTGCTACCACGCCAAATGCTGCTGCTGAAGTTCTTCTGTCCTTTCTTCAAGGCGATTTGATGGTTGCCATTACCGAAGTCATGGATTTGGATGAAGAGAGATACCAACAAGGAGATTGGAAGGTCCGCATGTATGGAGAGGCATGGACGCCGTCGAGTCCACGCTTCATGCAGGGAGCCAAAGAACAAGTAGAGCGAGCAAGCGAAGCAGAGACCATTGAAGGCCTTGCAAATCACATTGGGAACCTTGTTGAAAACGACCCCGAATTGATGGTCGTGTGGGGGAGCGGCGGTACACTTCGAAGAATGGGTGAGCATCTTGGTCTTGAATTAACGCTTCTTGGTATTGATATTCAACACAAAGGTACCGTTTATCAGGACCTCAATGAATCCACCTTGCTCGATCATCTTGCAACCTATGAAGGCCCTCGTTTGCTTCTTCTCTCGCCAATGGGAGGTCAAGGTTTCCTTATCGGCCGAGGCAACCTCCAACTCTCACCCGAAGTCTTGAGAGCAATAGGCTTGGATTCGATTTTAGGTGTTGCCACACCATCAAAACTGCTTGGTCTTTCCAGTGTTCGAATCGATACCGGCGACGTTTCACTCGACGAGGAGTTTCAACAACGACGCTTCGTAAAACTGCTTCAAGGCTATCGAACCACACGTGTCATTCGCGTGTTGGATGCTTAAGGTAGCGCTTGACCGCTTGAGGCGAGCAGCAAGCCAAGGAACGGTGGACTGGGACGACCTGGACGTGACTTGAACTCAGGATGGTATTGAACTCCGACGTAATAGGGATGTCCTTCAAGTTCGAAAATCTCACATCGTTGTCCGCTTTCATCTTTTCCAACAAATTTGAGTCCTGCCGCCTCAATCTGGTCAACGAGATCTGGATTGATTTCGTAGCGATGTCGGTGACGTTCATCGATTGATTCGAGTCCACCGTACAAGCGCTTAGTGACACAATCATCGACTTGGAAGAGCGTTGGTCGAGAACCAAGACGCATTGTTCCACCAAGGTGTGTCTTTGAGATTTCTGGCATGAAGATGACTGCAGGATTGGCTGCATCCGCATCGAATTCGGTGGATGTTGCATCTTTGATGCCGAGAACGTTACGACAGAATTCAATGGTAGCAACCTGCAAACCAAGACAAATCCCGAGATAGGGAACGTTGTTTTCGCGAGCGTGTTGCGCTGCGAGTATTTTCCCCTCAATTCCTCGGATTCCAAACCCACCTGGTACCAGAACTCCGTTCGCTTTTCGGAGCACACCCCATGCATCAGAATTGTTGGAATCCAGCAAATCACTTGCTTCAATCCAATCGATGGTTAATCTGCGTCCAACGGCAAGTGCTGCGTGCTGCAACGATTTGATGACGGAAAGGTATGCATCCGAGAGGCCCGTGTACTTTCCAACCATGGCAATGTGAACGTCTTCGGTTAATTCATCAAGCCTGTATGCCATCTTTTTCCAATCTTCTAGGATTCCTGTTTTCGTGCAATCAATGTCCAATATCTTGCAGAAACCTTGCTTTTCAAGCATCAAGGGCACGTGATAGACGTTCGGTACATCATGCGTAGAAAAGACCGCTTGTGGATGAACGTGACAGAATGCAGCAAGTTTTTCTCGGGTTTCTTCATTGAGAGGTTTGCTTGAACGACACACCAAAACATCCGGTGTGATCCCAAGACCCATCAACTCCTTGACCGTATGTTGCGTTGGCTTTGTTTTTTGTTCCCCAACAGGGCCCATCACCGGTACCAGTGACACGTGAACAAAAGTGACGTTTTCACGTCCAACACGGAATTGGAACTGACGCAGAGCTTCGAGGTAGGGTGCACTCTCAATATCACCAACCGTCCCCCCAAGCTCGATGATGCAAACGTCTGGACTTTCTTGACTCCCGTCCGCTGGTCGTTGTGCGACATCAATGATCCAGTCTTGAATCGCATCGGTTATGTGTGGAATAACTTGTACGGTTTTGCCAAGGTAATCCCCTCGTCGTTCGGCTTCAAGGACTTTCGTGTAGACTTTACCTGTAGTAAGATTGTTGTCTCGAGCGAGGTTCAAATCGAGAAATCGTTCGTAATTGCCGAGGTCAAGGTCGACCTCACCACCGTCATCGAGGACAAAGACCTCACCGTGTTCAAAGGGGCTCATCGTTCCCGCATCGCTGTTAAGATATGGGTCAATTTTGATCGACGTGACCCGCAGTCCAGCGCTCTTGAGCAAAACACCGATGCTACTCGCAGTAACACCTTTGCCCAGTCCACTGAGGACCCCCCCGCTGACAATCACGTACCTCAAGCCTATCAACGGGGTTTCTAGCCGTCGCGCATACCATATCAACATTGGCTATGGCGATTGACTTTGTTGGTGCTTTAATTTCAAGTATCGTCGGAATTAGCGTAGTTCATGTCGGAACCCAGCGGGGATAGGATTCTGGTCACAGGAGCGTTGGGGCAAATCGGAACAGAACTTGTTGAGGCTTTGAGGCAAAAACACGGGTCTTCTTCTGTGATCGCTTCCGACATTCGTCCTGAACCACAACAAACATCCAACGAGCAAGGACCGTATGTCGTGCTTGACGTTTTGGATACCGAGTCCATGATTGAGCTGTGCAAGCAAGAAGCAGTCGGTACGGTATATCACCTCGCTGCACTGCTTTCGGCAACAGGTGAACAAAATCCGGATTTGTGTCGTCAAGTCAATGTTGGAGGGACGAAATCTGTCTTGGAGGCTGCACGGCAGTGTTCGTTGCGCGTGTTCTCACCCTCATCGATTGCGGTGTTTGGCCCTGATGCACCAAAACATGCGCCTCAGACAACCGATTTCAACCCAACAACCGTGTACGGCGAGACCAAAGTCACTGGTGAATCACTTGCTCAAGAGTATTTTCAGAAGTATGCTGTCGACACCCGCGGCATTCGATATCCTGGCCTTATCTCGTACAAGGCGCCAGCGGGTGGTGGCACGACCGATTATGCGGTGGAGATTTTCGATGCTGCAATCAACGAGGGGTACTACAACTGTTTTGTTCGACCTGATACTCGACTACCGATGCTGTACATGGACGATGCAATTCGAGCAACGCTGATGTTGATGGATGCACCAAGCGGTAATCTTGGGTCCTCAAGAGCAGGATACAACATTGATTGCTATTCCTTTACTGCCCAAGAACTGGCCGATGAAATTGCGAAGGAAGTCGACGGTTTCCAATGCGAGTTCTCTCCAGATGTTCGCCAAAAATACGCCGATTCATGGCCCGATTCATTGGATGGTTCCGTAGCAAAACAAGAGTGGAACTGGATTCCTGAATTTGATCTACAGAAAATGGTCAGAGCGATGCTTGATGGGATGGCAAAAAAGTAGGACGTCCAATCCGCAAAACAACGTGATAATTACTGAGAAATCCACTTGTAAGTTCTCGCCCCTTCATTGGCTCCATCTTCACCAATTTCGACAAGTGCAAATTCGCCACGTGGTGAGACAACACTGTTTTCTTGCAATCCCTTGTGGAGATTTTCATAGGTGATTTGATCGATTGCGACGCGTCCAGCAAGTCGCTCAAACAACTGCCAACGCGCAACAACTTCCCGCCATTTCGGGGCAACTCGGCCTTCGAACACCTTGGCTTTGGCCCCAGAACCGTATCCACAAAGGCCGAACAATTCTCCTTCAAGTTTGGAATTGTCCTCAAGATCGGATTCGAAGGTGGACATCAAAGCGAGGAAAATCGATCCTGTGTATTGATTTCCAATAAGGCTTGAAGCGCGTTGTCCTTTTTCGATACGCTCCTTGTGAAACTCCATGTATTCCGGAGTTTTTGAAATGGCTCTTCGATATCGATCCATGTCCTTGTCCCATGCCATCACTTCTTCGGGGTCGTCCGTTTCAGGCTTTTCAGGCAGTTCACCGATTTGTTCAACCACCCCTGGCCACATCGGTGTGTTCATTCGGTCATGTCGAAATACGTCAGGGAACATGCGTTTCGCTTGGAAAGCGTAGGGGAGATGCATAATGATGCGAGACCATTGCTCAGTAAATTGAGTATCGAGTTCAGGATCCCAGCGTTTTTGTTTTACTGCTCGCTGACTAAAATTATGGAAAGCTTGTCGAACAGCCTGTTGGTAACACCGGTTGGAGAACTGTCCATCAAAAACGGGTTCATCTCGGTGAACACTCACCGATTCTTCACCATGGGCAAAGATTCCGAGGCGGCGTACGGTCGATTCAGGTAGATGCTTGACCATGCGTTCAACGATTCCTTTCTTGAGCGATTGACCTGTTTCTTGAGCGAGCGTCATAACGTTGGAGATGACGGAGCGAATGCTGACGTTTCGTCGAGGCTTGAAAAAATCGTGCACAGGCGTAGTTGATACGCCCCAACAATCTGGAATTTCGAGGAGACGGGGATTTTGCGTGATGAGAAGGGCCCCTCCACCTGCACCTTGGGTGTATTCACCGCTTGATTCAAGGTCGTACTTTGCGTTGTCAGAGAAAATAACAATTCCGATTCGGTTGTCGTCCTCAGTCGAGCGAGCAGCCCAGTCAAGCGTTGTGTGGAGTGCGTCGACTGCACCGATGCAAGCAAAGGTCATATCAACGACATCGCAGTTGCGAAAGCAGTCTTCCCCAAAACGAACTTGATAACGCTGTGTTAGCATATCAAGGATGTATGTCGCAGTTGGCTTTGCTCCATCCAAGGCGGATTCGGTGCCGAGATACATGCGACCGATGTCTCGAGGATCGATACCGTTTCGGTCAATAAGACGCATCACAGCCATGGCTCCCATCGTTGCTGTATCTTCGTGCACATCAGGGATGGCCATGGCCTTGAGACCGAGGCCCTTGTTCAGTTTTCCATAGTCGGCACCGCGCATTTCTGCGAAGTCTCTCATGTCCATGTAGAGACGAGGAAAATGAATCGCTACGTCGTCGATACCAACGTTGGTCATAACCCCCCGGCGATTTTTGTATATTTATAGGCTGGTTCTTAAAGAATCCAGAAAATGAACACTTATCGACGATCTGGAGCAGTACCATCAAGATTGGCTTGAACATCATCGGGTACGCCGATTTCTTGCTTTGCCCACAGGACATCGTCTATGCGCAGTATTGCGATTGTTGCCTCATTTGCTCCGCAAATTGCCTGTTCAAGGACGCGAACAGGTTCGACAACACGCGATGTCCGCATGTTTTCAGGCTGCCTTGTGATTGCATTCAGACCGATCGTATCATCCTCGTCTTTCGTTTGAATGGATACGATTTGGAGCAGTGTATCGATGGGGTCCATGCCAGCATTTTCAGCGAGAATGCGTGGAATGGATTCGAGCCCATCAGCAAACGCTTCTATGGCCAATTGTTCACGGCCAGGGACCGTCTCAGCGTAGCGTCGCAATCGACGAGCGAGGGCAATGTACGTTGCACCACCGCCAGGAATCAATTTCGGATGTTCCTTCAATCGACACGCAACACCAAGTGCATCAGCAAAGCAACGTTCAACCTCACCAACCACGGCATCGGTACTACCTGAAGCGACAAAGGTTGCACCACCTTCATCCGTTTCGAGTATCCAATGATCGACATCACCCCATCGTTCACATCTGCTGGAGATAAAGACTCCAACATCTGCTTGCTTGGCTTGATGGATTGTTGGCACCAGACGAGCGCCACAGCCACGAGCAAGCAACTCCAAGTCGCTTTTTGCAACCCTGCGAAATGCTTTGATTCCGGCATCTGCAAGATGAGCATGCATGCTGTCATCAATACCCTCTCGACAAGCAAGAAGTTTGATTTCAAGATCAACAAGCATCTTCACTTGGTCAAGAAGACGTTGCTGCTCTGCATCTTGAAAAGATTTCAAAGCGCTCGTCGATGTCACATTGAGTTGAACGTCCGTTGACAATGAGCGAAGTTCGAGACCACCATCGACGAGGAGAATGTTGCCAGGTGGTAAAGAGGAAGGCATTTCAACATGTGCTCGCTTCTTTGGAAGTGCCAGTCCTGTGATGAGTTTTGAATCTTCAACCGCCGGTCCACTACGAGTGATGACTTTGACCCGTGTTGGATCGGCAACAAACGCACCGTTCGATTCCATAGCAACCGCATCCGCCGCTTCGACAGCACATGCTGAAATGATCGACTGTATTTTTTGGTGAAGTTTCCCCGACAACGAGGTCATTGTTGCAGCTTCAATGTCGTTCTTGGTTGCTTCAAAACTGAGATCATCCAGGTGTTCTTTGCAAAACGATTCAGCCATGCGGAAGCCGCGAGCGATTGTTGCTGGATGGACGCCCTGTACAACAAGGTGCCACGCATTCTGCAACCATTCCGAGGCGAGCAAAACCGTTGTTGTTGTCCCGTCTCGAACGCTTTGATCTTGTGCGGCACTGGAAGCGATAAGCATGTGAGCAATCGGGTGTTCCACTTTCGCAGATTCGAGTACGGTGATGCCGTCGTTTGTGACCATGCTTCGTCCTTCGTCATCGACGAGCAGCTTATCCAAGCCTTTTGGCCCCAGTGTTGAGCGAACCGCTCCAGCAAGAGCGATTGCAGCCTGAATGTTTTTTCGAAGAGCGTCGCGACCTGTCGTACGGTCCGTCTCATCAAGGATGGTCGTATCGCTCATGGCCACACCAACGGTGCCTTGCACATAAGTGCGATGTTTCAGTCTTCTTCATCGACAACTTCGAAGTCAGCATCGACAACATCATCGCTTTCGACGTTGATGTCGCCATCGCCTTCTTTGTTTTCCGCTTCTGCCATTTCAGCAGCAGCGGCTTCGTAGAGTTTTGATGAAATTGCGTGCATCGATTCTTCAACTTCCTTGACCTTAGCTTGTATGGCAGCCTCGTCCATGGCTTCGTCATCGATTGGCTTTCCATCGCCATCTTGGACCAGTGCTTCAAGTTCGCTGAGTTTCTCACGTACTGGTTCGAGGTCTGATGCATCGAGTTTGTCCTCGTTTTCATCGATGGTTCTGCGGGTTTGGTAGACGATTTGATCCGCCATATTTCTGAGCTCGATCTTGGCTTTTCGACGCTTGTCCTCTTCGGCAAAGGATTCGGCTTCGACAATCTTGGCTTGGATTTCTTCCTCCGAGAGAGACGTTTGAGACTCAATCTTGATCGATTGCTCCTTGCCCGTCCCCATATCCTTGGCACTAACGTTGACAATCCCGTTGGCGTCGATATCAAAGGTTACCTCAATTTGAGGAATGCCGCGTGGTGCTGGTGGGATGTCGGTAAGATGGAATTGTCCAAGTGTGACGTTGTCTTTGGCGAATTCGCGCTCTCCCTGCAAGACGTGAATCTCAACAGCAGGTTGACTGTCACTGGCCGTGGAGAAGATTTCACTGCGTCGCGCTGGAATTGTAGTGTTGCGCTCAATCATGGTCGTGGTCACGCCACCGAGTGTTTCGATTCCAAGCGTCAGAGGTGTTACATCGAGAAGCAGGATGTCTGAGACTTCGTCATCGCCAGCGATGATACCGGCTTGAAGTGCAGCGCCCATGGCGACCGCTTCGTCAGGGTTAATGCCCTTGTAGGGTGCTTTTCCGGCCTCCTTCTCGATGGCGATTTGGACGGCAGGTACGCGAGTAGATCCACCAACCAAAATGACCTTGTCGACGTCGCCTTTCTTGACTCCAGCGTCTTTCATGGCTTGTCGTGTGGGGGCCATCGTATCTTCGATGTGCTTCGCTATGAGATCCTCAAACCGTGCTCTTGACAAGGTAATGTCAAGGTGCTCTGGGTTTCCGTCTTTCATGGTGATGAAAGGCAGATTGATTTGCGAAGATTGTGTTCCAGACAATTCAATTTTTGCCTTTTCCGCAGCTTCTTTGAGTCGACTCATGGCCTGGTTGTCTTTGGACAAATCGATTCCAGTTTCTCGCTTAAACTCACTGACAAGCCATTCGATAATACGCTCATCAAAATCGTCTCCTCCGAGTTTGTTGTTTCCTGCTGTGGCTTTAACCTCGATTTGTGGTTGACCGTCGACGTTGTAGATTTCAAGAATTGAGACGTCGAAGGTTCCGCCACCGAGGTCGTAGACGAGAATCGTTTGATCATCGCCCTTGTCCGCACCGTAGGCCAGTGCAGCAGCGGTTGGCTCGTTGATGATTCGTAGGACATCCATTCCTGCAATTCGTCCGGCATCCTTGGTTGCCTTTCGCTGGGCGTCGGTGAAGTAAGCCGGACAGGTGATGACCGCTTGCTTTACTTCGTGCCCGAGATAAGCCTCAGCATCCGCTTTCAGCTTTTGCAAAATGAACGCAGAGATTTCTTGTGGCGTGTACGTTGTGCCGTCGATGTCGGTTTTCCAATCGCTTCCCATGTGACGCTTTACAGAGATCATGGTGCGCTCTGGGTTTGTAACTGCTTGTCGCTTTGCGGTGATACCAATCAAACGTTCCCCGTCTTTGTTGAACGCAACGACGGAGGGCGTTGTTCGTGCACCCTCTGCATTTGCAATGACAACGGGTTCACCGTTTTCGATGGTGGCCACACAGCTGTTTGTTGTTCCTAAATCAATCCCGATTACTTTACTCATTCATTTCATCTCCTTTCATAGAATTGGTATTCCTCCGTCATCGTCGTCGTCGTCATCATCATCCGATAGGTCGATGGTTACGTCACCGGTCAGGGGAATGTTATCGTCACCATCATCCGATGGTGGTAAAGCGGCAAAGGCATCCTCAGGGGGGACCAACCGCAAGGTAATGTCGAGGATTCCATTGTTGAGTGTAAAATCAACGACGTCCTCGCAAGCATGTGGAAGCTCGATGCGTGCAACGGGTGCAAGTTGCGTTGTTCGGTGGACCTCAACAAGGGTCCCTCCATCGATGAGATTCAATTCCATCTGGTCCTGCTGCAGTTCACCTTTCTTTGCAAAGTCAACCGTTACGGTCATGTTCCATCCTTCGAGATAAATGTCGTCTGCGGGAAGGACCATGTTGTCGTCCTCTCCTTCAGGTGTTTCTATTTCGACGGGGGCTGCATCGACGCGAACATCCACGCCCATGTTCTTGAACAACTCGTTGAAGTCCATTCCTGGTTGGAAGAAATTCTGGAGATTACTCAAATCGAAATTGAAATTGACGTCACCTTTTGCGATGCGTTCTTCATCGAGCCCCATCTTCTCGAATTGCGCTCTGAATTGCTTTAGAAGAGTGCGCAGTTGTTCTCTTGACATGTTCATGCCCATGTTGGAAAGAAGACGTTCGAGTTGATCCAACATTTTCTCTTCCCAATCGTCACGTGTCATCGATTTCACCACTACTTAACCTTAGGTTACATAGTTCCGAGTGCGGTGTGGTATATGAACCTGACTTTCCATGCATTGGATAAACCAATTCAATTACGAATGCAGGGTATGAATTTATTTTGTGAGTTGTTAAGTAGGCATTGTGCAGAGCGACGAGGATATCACAGAACAAGGGCCGGTGAAACCAAAAGCCGTCGTGATTAATACACCGGAAAATGAAAAAACTCTCGATGTTGATTCATCAACCCATTCAGCCAGTGTCCCCGGCATTCAAAACACAACCGTATCAACGCCAGAACAGACAAGAAGAATTCAATTGGCATCGATCGTTGTTTTCGTTTCAATGTTTTTCAATTGGGGGTATAATTTCTGGTTTAGGTGGATTATAGATCGGCCCTATTTTCAAGATAATCATGGTTGGATCGGCTGGAATGAGGTTGATAATGCCAATCTGGTGGATTATATCTGGTACAACGATTTTGTATGGGAAGGCGGATCGGGTTTTGTTGAGATATTAGATTTGTTCAACAGGATTTCAATTTGGGGTGATCTCGCTGGTCCATCAGGGGCGGTATTCATTCTCTATGTGATGCGCGAGTTGATGCCGCTTGTATTGATTGGCACACTTGTGTTTTGTGGGATAAATCGGCACAAAGGGGATGATTTTTTCCGAAAGGTAACGTTGTTTTGCGGAGGATACTTCCTCATCATGGCTGCACATCTTTTGTACATCAATCATCAACTATCAAACTGGTATGATGGGAATTTGGAACACAATGTTATCCTCGATTGTTTTGGATTTTGGTTGGTCGGAATTGCTTGTTTGATACTCGATCCGAAAATTATAACACTTCCAGAAAACATTTATTCTCGAGAGGAAACAATCATTTCCGATTTGAACCAACCGGGTACGAGTATAATTTTGAATGAAACGTCGATTATGCCTGAAGAGGCAGTCAATTATGGAGTGTTCGCTTTGTTTTACTTACCATTGTTGTACCATTTCATTACAGTCATCTCCGTGATGGGTGGAGGTGACGATGATGCATTGTGCCTCGGGTTCACCATACCGATTGTTGGTCTTTTGATTGGCATTGGCGTGTATCGTCTTGAGTTTTTGAAAGGATTTGGAATTCACATCGCCTACTCCATCGGTTACGGATTTATGGCATATCTAGTAGCAATCACCGAAATATTCTCTGAAGTGGAAGATTTTTTCCTACCCATATTCATGGTTGCTGTCATTGTTCCGATAAGGTACCATCTTCAAAGTAAACACACACAGGCTCTTGGTGCAACATATGCAATTCCTGTGACATTCTGGATTATGTTATTCGGATTTGTAATGGGTTGGTGGTAAGATTGAACGTTTCTGAGGTGTTGAACCTTGCGATATGAAAAAGATGCAATCATCAGACACGAGTGGTTGGAAGGATTCTTTTTACAAAGCAGCTGGAAGTGATGAGTGATGCAAAACGATGCGCAGCTTACCTGCATCGTCACGAATGTATCCAAAGGTATACTCAACCTTGGTTTTGCTGCCGTCTGAGCCCGTAAAGAAGTAGTTGCCCATCGCAATGGCATTGATCTTGTTGACGATGATACCTGAGTTTTCAAATTCTACAGACGTCCATCCCTTGATTGCAAATCCAGTGTCTTCTTTGCATGCATTATTTGATGCAACAAAGTAGGACAAGGCGCCTTCAAACGTTGGACGGAATTGTTCCTTGGAAGCCATGGTTGGTTTGAACAGAACTTCGCTCAAATCGTACGCGTAGAGCTGTTCAACATGCTTTGTGGCAATGGCGGTGTAATCATCACCACGCTCGTATGCTGCTGCAATTCGAACAATTCCCTCGCCCCATTCTCGTTGTGCATCTTCAACATCTGCAGCGGTAATCATAATCTCACCTAATTCAAACGATAAGAACGACAATACAAAGTCTTTCTCGGGTCATTGTTCAACCAAGGGTTCTGGTTTCAGGCTCTGAGCTTATTCTGTGTAGCGTAATTCAATCCTGTGATCGACGTTAACAGAATCCTGCCCTTCGTGAATTGTGAGTTCCACTTCATGCATTTCAATGGGGGCAAAATGAAGCGTCTTCCAAGTGTATGAATCACCGTTTTCGATGAGTTCTCTGTGCCCCATGCATTTACCGTCGGCATTGAGGACTCCCCACTCAACATCAACATCTCTTCCATTGACCTCCAGCAGAGGGGAGGGATTGCTTACCGTTGAATTGAGAAGAACATACAACGGTGCAGGGCCTTCATTACCGGGAGTTGCATCAAAATACAGCGATTGAGGATTTCCCGTATCGCTTTCAGTCCAGTGAATGAGGTGCTCAACAACGATCTGCATGTCCTGTGAGACGTTGGTTCCACTCGAATCGACTGCATACAGGGAAACAGTGTACATCCCATGATGTTCAACATCGATGGAGATGTGTTGTTGAACGTTGGCCTCAACACTTACCTCCCGTCCATCGTCCATCGACAGTCCAAACGTCTGCATTGCAACATCAGAGGTTGAACCAGAAAAATCAAATTCAAACGTAACAATCGTTGAGGAAATCCATTCACCTTCCTCATAAACGGTTTCCAAAACGAGCAATTCTTCGTTCACAACAACATCCAAGCGCATCGAGTCTTCTTCATCGGTTGCAAATCCAAGACATCCTGAAAAGAAGAGACAACAGACAACTCCTACCGAGAGAAGAGTCTGCCGCATGCCATCACATTCAGTTGTTCCCATTGGTGATGAGGTGGTACATGGTGCGGACGTGGATTCCAGTTGCTCCATTACCGACCATGGTATTGGACTTCGCACCCCAGTAGGTCCCGGCAATGTCCATGTGCGCCCAAGTGATTTGTTCACCGTCTTCTTCGTAATTTCGATTTGGAACGAATTGCTTCAGGAAAGCAGCTGCAGTGTTGGCTCCACCGTACCGTCCAGCACCAAGATTGCGCGTGTCGGCAATCTTTGAATCGGTCATTTCTTTTTCAAATGCAGGAAGGAGCGGCATCGGCCAAGCCAATTCGCCAACTGCATTACCTGCCTCGTGAATTCTGGTTCTGAAGTCGTCATCGTTGGACCACAAACCGGTCGCTTCATGTCCAAGAGCAACGACGCAAGCACCTGTAAGTGTAGCAAAGTCGACAATGTATTCAGGATCGAATTCTCCTGCCTTCCAAAGTCCATCGGCAAGGACCAGTCGGCCCTCAGCATCCGTATTGAGAACTTCAATGGTCTTTTTGGAGAGTGTTGTAATAACGTCGCCAGGGCGTTGGGCATTGGCAGCCGGCATGTTTTCTGCCATACATGCGATTGCGACGACCTTTCCACCGTAACCTGTTGCTGCGAGTGCTTGCATGGTTCCGAAAACGGTTGCTGAACCGCCCATGTCGTACTTCATCTCATCCATGTTCGCACCGGGTTTGAGCGAGATACCACCGGTATCGAAGGTGATTCCTTTACCAACCAGCATGGGGCAACGTCCTTCTTTTTCCTTGTTCATTTCGAAAATGACCATGCACGGTTTGCGAGAAGAACCCATTCCGACTGCAACGAGACCCCCCATACCTGCCTTCATGGCATGTTCGTAGTTGATGATGGTTACATCGACGTTCTCGTATTGCTTTGCCCATTCCCAAGCCATATCGGAGTACGCCTCAGGATACATATCGTTGGGTGGGCAGTTGCCGAGATCTCGAGAAAGATGAACACCCGAGGCAACGCCTGCGTAAACCTTTACCAGCGCTTCCAAGGCTTCCTCCTGGCCTTCGTCACAAGTGATTCGCACGTTTCGCTCGACTTCCTTATCCTCTTCCTTTTGCATTTTGTATTCGTCATAGGAGTAGTCTCGAAGCAGCATCCCTTCAGCAAACGCACCCATGCACTCGATGCTTGTTCCAGCAAAACGAACGGTAAGGTCGCTTCCGTGCGTCTTCTTTCTGGCTGCAACAACAGCCGCTCCAGCTTTCCTGTAAGCGTGTGTGTCAGCATCCTCTTCCTTACCAAGGCCAACGAGCATGGCTTTTCCACCCTCGCCTCCTACAAGCGTCATTGTCGACTTTGCTTTTCCTTTGAAGTCACCGTCTGCAAGAACTCTGTTGATCTGTGATTTTAACGCTATATGCAAGCCTGTTGCATGAGCTTCGGGCACGATTTCTGTTCCCTCGAGCAGGGGAAGAATAAGTGTTCCATCGATGTTGTGACTCGGACTTACGCTAATTTGCATGGACCGACCCAACCCCTTGAGGCACTTGAAACCTTGCGAATACTTTTCAGCAAATCAAAGCACATTTTCCTGCTCTTTTCGCAGTAATGCGACGACAGCCAATCCCGCAAGAATCGTTGTTGGATTGAACAAGCCATAGCCAATGAGGAAATTTGAACCGCTTTCGTCATCGACCAAAGTTGCGTTCAATTCAAGGGTTTCAGTGACCCATTGCGATGCATCAATCACACGCTTTTGGTAGTACAATTGCCACGATCCTGAATTGGACATGGTGAGATTGGAGGCATCCAGTACTGCGACAGTCGAGTTGCTTGCGTTTACCGAAAACAACGAAGAGGTCCACGTTACCTGACCACTGGAATCGACGTACTGGAGGCTGGCGTTGGATGTTGATGCATGTCCAAGGTTGTCCACGTCAATGGTAACCTCTTGGTCCGAAACTTGAATCGATTGCACGTCAAGACGCGCACGCCAATACCATACATTGGTGATTAGGTACCGCATAACATCCATTTCTTCAGCCAAGCGTTCGTTGAGTGCTTCAACCGATCCTGGAACGAATTGTTCGTCGTCTGTTTCAAAAGTAAACGTAGGGAATCCCATAACACCGTAACCGTAGTCTCTGCTCGTTCCACAATTGGGGTACAAACCTTGGTTAGCATTTTGAATCGGAATGTCAGAAATGTTGGCATGCACTTCTTCTCGGATTCCCCAGAAGAGTTCCCAATCGGAAGGCTGACTTGCCCATTTACCCCAGGGATACAGGATGATCCAGACGCCGGTGTGCATGGTGACGTAAAGATCGGCATCAGGCACTACGGTGTTCATGTATTCTGAATTGGCGGCAGTCTCTGCCTCGCTGAAGGCTGCGCTTCCCGGTTGCGTGGTTGGACACGTGTTCCAATAGTGGTCGTAATTTCGATTCAAATCAACCTGATTGATGTTCCAGCGTGTATCAAAGTCGTTCCCATCAGGATTGAGCATAATGAGAACATGAATCTCAGTGCTTTGAAGAGCGTCGATTGCTTCTTGGTTTCCATCGTTCCAACCATCGATGTACCATTTTGCGGACAACCACGCAAGAGCCGTTCCAAGGTATTCGTTTCCGTGATGGCCTCCATCGATGTAAACGATTTCTTTCGCCTTACCGTTGGCTTTTGTCTCCATCGACCAGTCCGATAATTGAACCACCCAAAGCGTCTTTCCGAGTTCGGAATCACCAACATCAAGCAATTTGACGATATCAGGATGGTCATCTGCCCATTCGTTGACTTCCATGGTCAACGCTGCCCACGTCATGTGAACGTGGTTGTCAATCGGTTCTCCTGGCCATGCATCATCCGAGCTTGCTGCAGCGCCGACAAAGGGCGAAAAACTCGCCAGAGAAAGGCAGATGACAAGACCGAGCGCCCCACGCATGGAACATCGTCTCGGTGGTGAAACAAAAACGCTTGCTACGCAGCCTCACCAATCGCTGGTGAATGCGTTCGGATTCTGAACCTTTTCGGATTCACGAGTCCAGATGGACTGACCATCCGTGCCGTAAATGTCAGCGAAAGGGTCGATATCTTCTGGTTTGCGTTGTCGTTGCATGTAGGATTCGACTCGTTCCTTGAGGTCGGGCTTGAACTTCCAGTAGTGAATACGCCATTCTCGTCCGTCCCAGAGCGTTGTCTCTTCGGATTCAGTGGTCAGCAAATCGTAATCTTGAAACATGTAGAAGAGGTTTCGATCGGTTGGTTCAAGCGCATTGTCAATGATCCTGTTGTAGAAACCAAAGAATCCCAATGCATGCTCTGCCATGCCTGCTGCTACTTCTGCATCCATTTCTGTATCGATATGTTGTTGAATTGCTTGCGTTAACGATTGTAGTGTCATTCCCATCTCTCATCACCTCGCCCCGACATTTCTCGGGTACAATGTATTATATTGGTCGTCGAGGTATATTAACACATCGGCTGTTTTTTTTCTAAATTCCAATTCAGAGGTAATTTAAGCCTCTAATTTTGGTAATCCTTAGAAGTTGATAGAGAACGCCGCCACCATGGAGGACGAGAGTAGGCCAACTTTTCTTGGTCTCGTCGAAGATGACGGTGACGTTGATGTTGCGATCCTCCCATTGCCGTACGAACTCACAACCTCCTACGGCCAAGGAACGGCCGACGGGCCAAGAGCATGCATTGAAGCTTCCACCCAAGTTGAACTCT
This sequence comes from uncultured euryarchaeote, assembly GCA_937894115.1. Classification (GTDB taxonomy): domain Archaea; phylum Thermoplasmatota; class Poseidoniia; order Poseidoniales; family Poseidoniaceae; genus MGIIa-L2. Next base: position 24,525 of record CALBFP010000001.1, on the reverse strand, counting down.
ATGACGATCAACTCGGTGAAGAACTTCCAGCTGGTTTCTCCATACGCACCATCCCAGCATGGTGCGGCGAAGAGCCCACACTGTTGCAACAATTGGATTCGATAACAGGCTATCTTACTCCCTGGTTCAACGGGAATTGTTTCCCGTTGTGCTTAGGAGGAGAGCACGGTATTTTGCCGCCAATTCTTGAAGCGTTGCGGAACCATCCTATGGTCGATAAGGATTTGTCAAATTTAACAATCGTCCAAATTGATGCACACGGTGATTTGCGAGATGAATTGGACGGTGAAGCGTATTCGCACGCCTGCGTTGCTGCACGTGCTTTGGATGCAGGCATCGGTTCACTCCTTCAAGTCGGCATTCGTGCATTTTCTGCTGAAGAACATCAACGGATGAAAAACGACCCCCGAATTGTGACCTTTTACGCCAAGGATACGCAATCAACAATCGACGGCGATGGTGTTTGGTCCGATTGGCTTGAAACACTTTCGCGCCTAGAAGGTCCAGTACACTTGAGTATTGACATTGACGGTTTGGATGGATCGTTGGTTCCTGCCACAGGCACACCGGTTCCCGGAGGCCTGACATACTGGCAAGTGTACGAAACCATCCAGACCTTATTCGAAGCATCAAACGCCTGTGTCGTCAGTTCAGACATCTGTGAAATTGGGGCGCAAAAGGACTCCCCACTGACACAGTTTACCGCAGCAATGTTGGCGATGAAGGTGACTGCTGGTCACATTTCTGCTCGAAAGAGTGGACTATGGGTTGCGAACAATCCCTTAGCGGGAGCGAATCGAGAAGCGGTTCACATCGAACATTTTTCGAAAAAGTGAGGGATGAACATGGCGCATGATGGAGCACTTGGAAAACACATTTTCTTGGATTACACAGGTTTCTTTCCTCCACCAACATTTTCAGGCGGTGAGATGCTTCAATTGATGAAAAACGCTGTTGAAAACAGCGGTGCTCGAGAGGTGCATGCTCACGTTGAAACATTTGACGGCAGTGTTTCTCCACTCGGTTTTGCTGCGGTTGTTCTCATTGATGAGAGCCATGTGAGCGCCCATTGCTATTCCGAACGTGGTTTGCTTGCGATTGATGCGTTCACGTGCGGTGAAACCGATCCCGATTCGATAGTCTCACAACTCAAGGCAGCCCTTACCGAAATCAGTCCTACGTTGTGTTGTAGGCAAGAACAGTGCGTCGATCGTTTTGTTTCAGGGGGTACACCATGAGCATTCGTTCGATGATGGACTCAACCTTCCTTCATTTCAATGCAGGTGAACTGACGCGAATGTCTTCTTCGCTTCTGAAGCATTTGCAATCCGGAGGAAAACTCTTCGTTACGCTTGCGGGAGCTATGAGTACCGCTGGAATTGGAACGCTGCTTGCTCCGATGATACGAAAAGGGCACATCGCAGGAATAAGCTGCACGGGAGCAAATCTCGAGGAAGATGTCTTCCGCATGATGGCGTCTCCGTCCTACACCTCTGTTTTCGATTGGAGAAACTTGTCGCTTGAAGATGAAGAGCGACTTTTTGAGAACAAGATGAATCGAGTTACCGATGTTTGCATACCTGAAGAAGCAGCAATTCGATCCTTGGAAACACGTCTTGTCGAGGCTTGGAAAAGTGCTTCACAGAACGGGACGCGACAACTCCCGCATGCTTATTTTTTCAAAACAGTACGGGATGAATCGTTTTTGAACTCCGTACAAGGTGACACTGAAACGTCTTGGGTATTGGCGGCCGCTCAGTCCAATCTTCCTGTATTTGTTCCTGGATGGGAGGATTCAACCATGGGCAACATCTTCGCTGCACGAACAATCGAAGGCGAGATTGAATCCGATTGCGTGTTGTCAGGAATTGAGTACATGAGACATCTCGCATCGTGGTATCAGAATCAAACCGTTCCATTGGCCTTTTTGCAAATCGGGGGCGGTATTGCGGGTGATTTTCCAATCTGTGTTGTGCCGATGTTGAACCAAGATTTGGAACAAAACGTACCGCTGTGGTCGTGGTTTGGACAGATTTCAGAATCGAGTCCATCGTATGGAGGTTATTCAGGTGCGCCACCCAGTGAGAAAATTACATGGGGGAAAATCGATTCAGGGACGCCGATGTTCATTGTTGAAAGCGATGCAACCATCGTCGCTCCTCTACTGTTTGCCTACATTCTGAACCTCTGATTGTTGAAACAACACGCCAACACCCTTAGAGAGGAGCAGCATCAAGCGTTGCGTATGGGATGGTATCGTAGCGTTGTCCTCGTGATGTTGCTTTTGCTCACGCCAATGTCGTCCATTGCTTCGGCACAGGATGCTCCGACGGTTTCGATTACCACCGATTGGAGCGGCTCTTCGGCTCTGAGTAACGAACACGCCTACATTCTCACTTTTGGCGATTCATATGCACACGATTACGATTTGACGGTGCAACACGTACGTGATGCAGTCGACCTTGCTCCTTCAATCCAGACGACGTTTCTTGAGGATACATCGACGTTAACAGCCCGTGTTGTTCTTGATTCAGAGATTGCATGGGGCGATTCGGTTTCCATTGGCGTCGTCATCAACGGTCACGACAACGTTCCACTTTCGACCCCAGTCAGCGTTGAGCGAACCTTCACCGTTGGTTCGTGGAATCAACCGATGGCTGATCATGAAGTGACGACAACGACGGCATGGTCTCTTGATCAAAATTACGAAACAACCGACGGCAATCAGTCGTTCATGTTGTTGTTTGAAGGCAATGGATGGCAGCAACGAATTGGTGAAGTGTTGAGTGCATATGAACTGGGAAGCGGAACGTTGTACACGTCTGAACGAACCAACGATTCAACAACAGAACTGTCACTTGAGCTCGAATCGTTTTGGAAGAACGAAACCGTGACATCAGGGATTTTAACCTCTCAGGTAATTCAAGCAAAAGGGAGCGGAGACATCCTACTTCAACTCGTGGATGACGGGGTTACAACCACGATTAACGCAACCGTTGTCGATGCTTTACTCAACCGTTCAGATATCGACGACGTTGTTACTGAGCGCCTTCGAATGGAAGCCTTTGGAGCCCTCATGGTCGATGGAGAGGAAGACGGATCACTTTTCGATGTTGACGGGGACATCAGTTTGCTCCTCTTGGAGACAAGCGACATCGATGGTGTCCGAGTTCTCGAACACGTTCAGATCGAAGCCACCGCCAACATGATGTTTGCCGAGGAAGGGTCGGAATTCAATCTTGAATTGGACCAGTTCGAAACCCTTGAGCGATGGGAAGATGGTGTTCGAATCGACCAGCGCTATCTGGTACGAGGTGACGGGACCTTCGGCTTCGAAGATGAAGAAGACAACTCCTCAATGGTTGTCAACGGCACAGTATATACATTCCACAATCAAGTGGAGGATGGAATTACTTTGGTGGATGATGTCCACGTCGATGGCACTCTTTCTGGAGACGTGCAAGGAACGTTTGGTATGGTTCAAACCATCGAACAGACAGGAAAACAACTCAATCACACGCTTGTTGAACACGATGTCAATGTCATCCATAGCGAGACTTGGTTCAATGTTACGGGTGTTGGCGGTAGCAACTTCTTCGGCGGCAGTGGAGTTGGTTCTTATTACAACGATTCCTACATCTATCAAGCAACGAATGCCGACTGGAGCAATCGAACGGTTCGGCTTGTGTGGACCGAGACTGGACCCGATCCATCAAGCGGCGATGAACGACCGGAGCGAAGTCCAATCGAGCGTGAGCCGGCGCCGCCTGAAGTTGAGGAGGCCTTGGGCAACATCTCCGTTGGTCGAGAGGCAGGATTGGCACCTGTGCCCATGGAAACAGGGGATGTCATCCGTTTGCTCGCACAAGACGGCATTGTTCTTACGGTAACCGCTGGACAAGAAACGATTGAACCGCGCGATGCAAAGAACCTCAGCGTCATTCAGTGGAGTGGTGAATACAGTGACGGAGTTTCTGGAAGCGCACAAGGTTCCATCGTTCACAAGGGTCCTTTGACCGGTCTTTTGGCCAGCACCACACGATCCTTTGAGATTGAATTCGGCGAAAACGGTGAAGTTGCTATACTCAACGAATCTCAAGCGGTTGATGCCATTCTCTCCCCGAGTGTTGTCTCAGTTGATGACAATACTGCACCACAAATTCTTGAGTTGTCGTTGCTGGAAGGCTTGGTATTCGGAGAGGGAGCATCTCCTGCTCATCTTGTTGCCAAAATTGACGATTCGGATTACAACGTTGTGAGCGTTCTGGTCGATCTTTCATCCATCGGCCTTGGTGTTGTTTCAATGAGCGATCGGGGTCTGAATGGTGACCAAGTTATCGGCGACAACGAGTGGACCACCCTCGTTGCCGTACAAGGATTGGAAGTAGGCGAGGTTGCCATCAGTGTTGAAGCAACAGACGAGTGGGGTGAAGCAGATGTGCTGACCACAACAATGACTGTGGAAAATCAGGCACCACGAATTCTGAGTGCCTCCATCGCCCCTGAACGGGTGGTTCGCGGTGGAGCTGTGTTGATGTCGCTTGAAGTTCTTGATTTCCATGGTGTCGATTCGGTTGTTGTAGATCTCCGAGAATACGGTGGTCAAGAAACCGATTGTACAAAACTCGATTTGTGGACCTGTGATGTTGTCATTCCAGAGGGCATGACGCCAGGTCTTCGGCTCCTCAAGGTCCGATTGACCGACGACTTGGGAGCGAGCATTTTGGTGACGAAGACACAAGCATCTGAGCACCATTTCCAACCGAGTTCAACCGATGTTGATTTGGCGGTGACTGTAGAAAACACACCTCCAACGATCACCCTCGCAACAAATGAAGCGCTTGAGCGAGGCACCTCAAGCAGCGAACAGGCGATTGAACTGCGCGTAGAGGATGCAGATGGAATTCTGTTGGTACGTGCCGATTTGGGTGTCCTCAAACCGGTTGGACAAAACCAGCGTTGGGTGACGTTGTACGACAATGGCCAAGGACTGGACAAGGTGGCAGGTGACGGGGTTTACACGGCAACTGCATCGGTGCGGAAATCAACACCGATCAGCGGACATGAAATTATTGTACAGGCGTCGGATTCGTTCGGTGATGCAACATCTCCCACGTCGTTTGTTGTTTTCGTTGATGAGGCCGACTCATCCAATCTTGGAAGCAACGATGGAGGATTACCCATAACTTTGATTGCGATTGTTGTTGGAATTGCTGCTCTCATCGCTGGCTTGGTCGTATACTTCCGTTACAATCAACCCCCAAATCAAGGACAGGACCGTTTTGGTTTTCAATGAGCATCCAATTGCGCCGACAATCGTTTATACCCCTGCTTGGTGGATTGTTTGCCGCCTGCGAGCGTAGTGTAGTGGTTATCACCGGGCGTTGCCAACGCCTGAACCCGGGTTCGAGTCCCGGCGCTCGCACCAAACCTCACTGAAACAGACTTTACATACTGAGGGTCGAATGGCATCATATGCCTGAACCGCGAATCATTTACGTTGGAAAAAAACCTTCATTCTCATACATCAAAGCCGTGCTGGTGGCCATGAAAGACGGCGATCGTCTGATTCGATTGCAGGCGAGAGGACAAGCCATTGGCCGAGCTGTCGATGTGGCCGAAATATGTCGAAGACGACATGGAATCATCGCTTCCATGCTTCCAGAATCTGTGCGTATTGTAAACATTGAAACCGATTCAGTTGAACTGCAAGATGACGATGGTCGCACAAAAACTGTGAGCAGTATATGCATCGATCTTCTTGGTGAAGGGGACATGACCGAAGAAGAGTGACTACAGCAACATCAAACGTCGTTCAATCTCTTGAGCAGTTGCTTGAAAAACAGAAAGCGATTGTCCAACCGGGTCGTCCAACTCCCAATCTTCATCGATTCGTATCGATGGGCAAGAAACTCCACAGCCCATGGAAATGACCATATCAAAGTCATCCGCCCTGAAGCCATCAATCGATTTCGGTTCCAGATGTTGTGTTTCGATTCCTTTCGATTCAAGCACCGTCAATGCATGTTCGGATACCTTCGCCGCTGGATGTGTTCCAGCACTTTGAGCCTCATGACCAAGATGACGAGCCATGGCTTCAGCCATTTGTGAACGACATGAGTTGCCAACACAAACGAACAACAATCGCATGCTTCAACGACTGTGATGCATCTTATCAACGTTGACTCAATGCAACATACAGGGTGGAAATCAGATGAAGGCGTTGTTCATCTATTCGAGCGCGTTTTTTGTGCTCTTTGGACTTCACATCGCTTTTGCAGCCAACGATTTGGATGTGATGTTTCAAATCGTCGCTGCAATGTTGGTAGCAATGACCTTTTTTTGCGGGCATGTTCTTGTGTTTATCAATGGTCGAGTGAACCATCCTTTTTCTGGACAGTACCGTCTTGGATACATCCTCAGTCTTCCGCTTTCCGCTGGAATTGCCTACGCCTATGCTGGAATGGCGTTCCGACTGGAATTGATTTTGGTCGCAACAGCGCTAACAACTCTGACACACGGTGCCTGGTTGTTTTTTGTACGATCAAAATAAACGCATTGAAGTAGGCAGAACACGTGGACAGTGTATGTCCGATTCCCCTGTTTCGATGCACAACAATGGAAATGATGGAAACATTGCGGCTCCGGCAGCACCTGATGCTTCAGCACAGAAACAAATGGAGCAGGCTTATGCTCAAATGAAACGGAAAATGGCGATGGCGGAGATTGGAAAAAAGATCAAGCACAAAATCATGGTCCTTTCCGGTAAAGGTGGTGTTGGTAAATCAACCGTTTCGACAGGTCTTGCCCTTGCTTTGGCTCAGCAAGGTCACAAAGTTGGTGTACTCGATATTGACATTACTGGACCCAACGTTCCGAAGATGATGGGACTCGAAGGGCGAAAGTTGCACGTTGAGTCCGGACGAATCCATCCTGCACAAGGTCATCTTGGTGTCAAGGTCATTTCCATGGCCTTCCTTCTTGAGGACGAGGACACTCCTGTTGTTTGGCGTGGTCCCATCAAGCTTGGTGCCATCCAACAGTTCATCGGCGATGTTGAATGGGGTTCGCTTGATTACTTGATCATCGATTTTCCCCCAGGAACCTCCGACGAACCGTTAACGGTTGCTCAGTCGCTGCCCGATATTGATGGGATGGTTATCGTAACAACTCCGCAAGATGTGGCCCTACTTGACAGTCGTAAATCCATCACGTTCGCTTCTTCTCTCAAAGTTCCAGTTCTGGGCGTCGTTGAGAACATGAGCGGTTATACGATTCAAGGAAAGGGAACCCCAGGGTCTGAGGTTGAAATTGCAGCACCTGCGGGCCGTACGCTTCGGGCGACCTGCGATGATGAAGGGCGATTCAGCGTAACACTTGACATTTTCAAAGAAGGCGGTGGACGTTCAACCGCAGAAGAATTTGGTGTACCGTTCTTGGGTGCATTGCCGTTTGACCCCGGTTTTGTACGCGGTGGAGACGACGGTGTACACCGAATCGTAAGCGAGCCTGACGGAGCATCAGCCTCTGCTTTCTCTCACGTTGTTGCATCGATACAGTCACAGTTGGATGGCGCAACATCCTCGGGTTTGGAAATCATCTGAGGTTTGGTCATGAGCGAGGAAATTCCCGAATTGCGTCGTCTCGAACGCCTCGATACCGCGATGGAATTAACCTATCATGATGGAACTACGTACACCGTTACCTACGATGATTTGCGCCATTCTTGTCCGTGTGCGAAGTGTTCTCCTCTCCGCAATGAAGACGAGAGCAGCATGCAGTTGCGTCGCACAGTTGAATCTCTCAAAAGCGAGAAGCCCTCGGTTCGAACCATAGGAAATTACGCACTCGCATTTGAATGGACAACAGGTTGCTCTAGCGGCATCTATCGCTTTGAGCATATCTGGGATTTGGCTCAAAAAAGAGACCCTGACCGTGGACGACCCTACGTTCATGGCGCATGGTGATTGAAGGTTTCCCGATAAAAAGTAGGTGCGGGTTTCTTGAGCAAGTGCTCTCACCCTACACCAAGGAGGCATCAAGATGGATGGCGTCTATCTCACTTGGCTCATCTCGGCATTGGCCGTTGGTGTGTTCCTGATGCCGTATTTCAAACCGCCATGGGCCAAGCTAACACTGACTGGATTTGTTGATTTTATTCGCCGTTATTGGCTTCATCTGCTCATTGCCCTCTCGATTTACAACGCCAAAGATTTCCTCGATCAAATCGATCGAATGCTCATGGCTCGAACTGGGCTCGACATGACACCGTACATTTATGCGATTGAAGGGGATTTGGTCGTTTGGTTTCAGGCAACATTCCGCTCCGAATGGCTTGACGTCGTGATGACGCATTTTTACATTGCAGGATTCATGTTCATTACCTACGCATCCATCTTCTATGTGACGTACTTTGACGACCGTTGGATGGCTGACAGAGTTGCTCTATGCATCGCTTGGGTGTATCTCCTAGCCATCCCATTCTATTTGTTCTTCAACGTCCGAGTAACGGGTTTTTACATTGAGGATATGGATGCGATTGCATACACGCTTAATCCTGAGATCAGAGATTGGTTCCGCCGAATTGATGCGTTTTCAAACTGTATGCCTTCTCTGCACATTGCTGTTCCGTTTGCCATTTGGTTAACCTTCAGAAAGTACGACCACGACCGACGCTGGCGGCGTTTTCAAAACATGATTTTGGGTTACATCATCTTGACGGCCTTTGCGATTATTTACCTCGGAATTCATTGGTTTGTTGACATTATTGGAGGCATGATTCTCGCAGCGTTTACGGTTCGGCTGACCGAGCTTACCAACGATCGAGTGTGGAGTATATTCGATGAGCGAACCATCAACAGTCGGCTTGCAACCGTACTGTCGCGACCCGGGCATTCCGTGGCTTTCTTGTTCAATCGAATCAAGACCTATGTTGCTCGATTGCTCAAACCGAGAAGCAAAGAAACGGGAACGCTCATCGTCGTCGTTTTGATTCTGACGGGGGCGGTCATCACTTGGGATTTAACGCACAACGAATTGACTGCTGAAGGGGTTCAGTCAGCGCAGGGTGCCGTGGCCTCAGAGGGATGGTCGGCAACGATGGACGATCGGTCAGGCAATGCCATCGTTCTCATCCATAACGTTTCAAATCCGTTGAGCGAGCCGAGCGAGGTTGCTCAGCCATTGATGCAGTTTGGTTCTCCATATGCTCTTTACGAGAGATATCTCGCTCTTGCGAATGAGAGTCAATTACGGCTGATCGATGTCGAAAATCCAACAACCGTTCTGATGGAAGAAGAACTGGATGGGATTCAATCCCTGCAAGTAACGTCGATTCAAGGCAAACCAGTCGTGGTTTACATCGCAGACGATGTTTTGCATGCTCTCGATATTGACGGCGAACCGGTTCTGGTTCCAAGTGTTCCAGGTGACGAATCCATTGAAATTATGACCGTCTCTGGAAACGAGGTGTTGTTTGTAACAGAGGAGGAGCCTGCTACGCTTCGCCTCGGTTTAATCGGAGCCACAGGGTTCCAAAACATCCGAATCAATGCGTCTGCGCCGCTGGAAGAAAACAGAAGACTTGATTGGGGTGAAGTCGATGAAGCAAACGCAAGCATCGTTCAGGTGTCTTTTGATTCGTCGAACATTGCGGTTCGAGTGAATGTGACGGCACTCGATAGGATGGTTTTGTACGACCGTTTTTCCGGTGAGCAGAGATTTGGATTCAGCACGATTTATCCAGTTGGAAACATCTCTTTGGGTTATGGATACGTCGTTTGGGAAGCAAAGGATCATTTCGACCCGGAAAGTTTCGCAGACAAGTATGGGGATTGGGAGATTCATCAACTCAATCTCGCAACAAACTATTCTGAACAGTTAACATCCGACACCATCGATCAAGTCAATCCGATAGCGCTTAAGGGTGGAATCGCCTACATCGAGATTCAAGATGACGGAAAAACGACGTTCAAGGTTCTCAACAGGGGGACGGAGCTTGCAACCTATTCCAGTGTTGTCTTGCAGTTGTCGGTTGTTCTCCTGATTGTTTTGACATTTGTCTACATCATGCAGCGTCAGAATGAGGCTCGTCCCATGTCCTTCAACCATGATAGCGTACTCGAGTCCGAATGAGATCGAATCGCTCAATGACATCGTCCATAGAGACCGGGTCTCCACCGGGCGTTGAAGCAGGCGGGCCGAGTTCTTTTTCGCATTGTGTATACCCTTCCAAGACAGCATCCATTGCATGATTTCGATGTGGGTGTGATGCACCCAAAATTTCGAAGAGGACATGCAAATCGATGCCGTACAGTTCGGTTTCAAATTCAATTTTTGCGAGTCCGAAGTCGATCAGTACTGCCTCTCCACTGGGTTGAATGATGATGTTGTTGGTTGAGAGATCACCGTGAACAATTGCTTGCCTGTGAAGCATTCGAATGCTGCGCCCTGCTGAGCGAAGATGATTCTGTACAACATCATCAGCAATGTTTCGGTCGTTTAGGAGTTCAATGAGGGGCTGCCCGGGTATGTTGCTCATAACCAATTGTTGCTGTTCAATATCGCAATCGTAGAGAATTGGTACGTTAAGGCCAATGCGATGCAGCCGAACCATGAGCCGTGCTTCTGCAATCATGCGTCTTCGACCCAATCGATCGTCCAAATCAGGATGACGCCATGCTCGAAGACGGCGCTGCTTTCGAACAGCAGGCAAACCCATCCACGTACCCCGCCACACCTCAGCTTCCGCACCAAGGTACAGTCGTTCACCTGCCGTGAATGCCATCGTGTCTGTGGAATTGTCTCCTTTTCATAAGTTCAGCGCTTAACAATGGGTTGAAATTAGAAGGCGGATTGGATTGAATGATACGCATGTCCATATCGCTTGCAATGTGTGCCGTCGACTTTTCCTCGACGTCGATGTCTGCTGAGGATGTGGCGATAGCACAACACATTACCGAACTTAAAAATCAGCTCGGCGATGATCTGCTAATCCTTGGACATCACTACCAGAGGGACAGCATCGTCATGCATGCAGACTTTCTGGGAGATTCATTCATGTTGAGCCAAAAGGCCGCAGAATCCGATGCGAAATACATCATTTTCTGTGGTGTACATTTCATGGCAGAATCTGCTGATATTCTCACATCAGATGAACAAGTGGTTATGCTTCCAAACCTTCGTGCCGGATGTTCGATGGCCGATATGGCAACACTCGTCGATGTAGAGGCAGCTTGGCATGAGATGCTGGAATCAACAAATCTTCTTGATCCAATCAACAAGCACGACCCTGCTGCAATTGCAGAGGATGGTGAATCCTATCTCGTGCCTGTAACCTACATGAACAGCAGCGCAGACCTCAAGGACTTCGTTGGTCGTCACGGTGGAATCGTATGCACTTCTTCAAACGCAGAGGGGATTTTGCAATGGGCATTTGAACGCGCAGGTCCGAAAGGGGCAGTTCTTTTCTTCCCCGATCAACATCTCGGACGCAATACAGGACTCAAGATGGGTATTTCTGAACACCAAATGCCAACGTGGGTACCCGGCATAGGTGCCAGTTCGGACCTTGCCGACGCTCGAATCATTTTGTGGCACGGATTTTGCTCGGTGCACAAGCGATTCAAACCAAGCCAAATCGCTGAATTCCGACAACGCCATCCAGATGGACATGTTGTCGTTCACCCCGAATGCCCAAGAGAGACGGTCGAAGTTTCCGATGCCAACGGATCGACTCAGTTTATCATCAACTATGTCAAAAATTTACCACGAGGAGCTACCGTTGCAATTGGAACCGAAATCAACATGGTTGCACGATTAGCGGACGATCACCCGGACAAACACATCGAATGTCTTGACCCAGAGATTTGTCCTTGTTCTACAATGTACATGATTCACCCTGCTTACCTCATGGACCTTTTGGAAAAGCTTGTCGATGGGGAAGTACACAACCAAATCACGGTTTCAAAAGAGGTTCAAAAGGGCTCGCTCATCGCTCTTGAGCGAATGCTAAGCATTCGAGTTTAATCACTCTGCGAGACGTCGGAGTTCTTCCACACTTCGTACTTCTGCAAGGTAGATTTGCTCGATTGAATCAAAGAGTTCTGCATCGCCTGCACTCTCGATGATGGACATGAGTTCACCATAAACCTCGACGGCTTTGGTTTCTGTTTTGAGCGATTCTGCGAGCATGTCAAGATAGGATGAGGCATGTTCAATCGGTGTGTTGTTTCGTTCGGTTACTGCGATTCCACCGAGTTTTACGATTGCTGAGCGGACAATGTTGGAGTGGTCCATGGATTCATTCGCTTCTGCAGTAAAGTGAGGCTCAAGTTGAAGTCGATGAATGCCACGAATGTATGCGGCATAATGGGCGTACATGTTGATGGCTCGAAGTTCCCATCCAAGTGCTTCGTTGAGTTTCTCGATTAAGTGCTGCGCTGTCATCGTTATGTCGTGACCTTTCTTCCACTTAAAGGTCAGGTTGAACTGAGGATTGTCTCAGAGAGTTTCCACCCAATCAATGCAAAAATAGGGCACAAAAGCATCGTACTTCCCACATAACTGAATGCCAGTCCTGTTTGCTGATTCTTGAGCAGTTCAATCGTCTCAACAGAAAATGCGGACATTGTCGTAAAACCACCCAGCAGCCCCGTGCCAAGAAGGAGAGCAAGTTCTTTGGATATCAATTGCTCAACAAGCCCAACGGCCAATGCACCCATCAACAACGAACCAACAAGATTGACCAACAATGTCGCCCAAGGAAAACCATCACCTGCCATCCATTCGGAGGTTAGGTAACGCAGTGCAGCACCCGAACCGCCGCCCAGTGCGACCATCAGAATCTGTTGGAGCATGGACAAGCCTCACCACCAAGGACCATGAAGTTCGTGATGAAATGAAACCGAAAAGCCATGAAGGATGTTTCTCAAGCGTAGTTCATGCGAACTGTTTGGTTTATGACGGGAAATCCTGGAAAGGTGAGAGAAGCTCAACATGCACTTCAACCTCTCGGGTTTGATGTTCAACAATTGGTGGTTGAAGGTATCGAGATTGTTGAACCACAGTGCAACGATTTGGAGATCGTTGCACGATCAAAACTCAAACAGGCGAAACCCCATTTGCCATCGAGGGGTGATGCGCTCATGGTTGAAGATGCGGGATTGTTCGTTGATGGTCTCAAAGGTTTTCCTGGTGCTTATTCATCCTATGTTCTAGAAACATTGGGGTGTAGCGGAATTCTTGACCTGATGGAAGGACATAAGGTAAGAGCGGCTGAATTTCAGGCTGTTGCTGCCCTTCTTCTCGACGATCGTGTTCACGTTTCGAGGGGCGTTTGTCGTGGGACGATTGCCATGGAGGCAAGCGGTGACGAAGGCTTCGGCTTTGACCCAATTTTCGTTCCGTCACCCATTGAAAGAAACGGCGAACACTACTCAACCAATGGTTTGACCTTTGCCGAGGTCAGCCTTTCAGTTAAGGAGCAGTTCAGTCATCGTCGCAATGCATTGGAAGGCCTTTTCGAATTGCTTTCAACAATCGATTCGGCATCATCGTCTTAAGCAGGGAGTTCTTGGATGGAGCGATAGGCATGGGATTTTTCAGGAACCTCATCGCATTGGCATTTGTCGCCACGTTGTTGTTCTATTTCGTCTCTGTCGGCGAAATGGAACAAAACCAGCAATGGATTGTAATTGGTGTTTTGGTTTCGCTCGGATTGATTTTCATTTTCTCTGGTTCTCCTTCCTTCGAACTTCCCGCACCACTTGCAGAGCAGTCGAAGCAGGTTGTCGCTGAAACCGAGTCGTCCGAAGCAGAACCTTCTGAAATGGAAGAGGAAACAATCTCCGAACAGGATGAATTCAAAACAATGTCTCTCAAAGAGCGAAAAGCCGCTAAGATTGTTGCTGCTCAGGAAGCACAACGTGTTGCGATGGCAGCGACAATGGGCGACGACGATGAAACGATGATTGAATTGCCTGTCGTTGAAGTGGAGGAAGTTCACGTTGCAGATGAATACGTTGTTGAGGTGAGTCCTGAATCTGTTGAAGAGGCAGACATTCAAGCGACGATGAAGGAACGAGCATCGCGGCATGGAGAGATACGAGCACGAATCGAGGCTCGACGTCGCGCACAAATGGCGGACATTCGAGCATCAACGTCTCGTATGTGGGAAGAAAACGTCGTGCGAGAAGATATCGTTGGCCTTCTGCAAGAGGACGGTCACGGATTGACGGTACTTGACGAGCCGCTTCATCCCGAACCAGGGCACATCTATGGTGCGACTTTTATCCGAATCGACGACCAGCGCATACTGAAGTATCGGTCACAACTCGATGCAGGATTCGAAGCAATCGTTTCCGAACAAGAACCTGAGGAACCACCGATTCAGGAACTTCCACCGTTGATTGGTCCAGATGGAAACCCACTTCCTCTCCCAGATTTACCTGACTCTTCTGGCGCACTTGCAGCACTGAAGTTGGAAATGGATGAGGATTGAGGATTGTTGATGGGTGCGTTCGTTCAGCCAACCATGAACGACAAAAAACGTGCACTGATAGGTTTGGTGCTTGTTGCGATCGCTCCAACGATATCCGTCGTGACGGGTTTTGCCTTAAAGGCAGGCGCACTCGCTGCAGTGGTGTTTATACTCACCAAGATGTGGATGTTCGGTCTTCCCGCTTTCTGGCACATAAAAATCGAGGGTTTGCAACCCTCATATTCGCTCCCTCAATCCGGAGGTTGGAAGGTTTCAACTCTTCTTGGATTTGGGATGGGGGTTGTCATCGTAATTGCTTATCTTCTTCTCGGAGATCTCGTCATAAGAGGCGAGGATCTGAAGGAAATTCTTGAACCGTTTGGACTGACGGTTCCTTGGAAATTAGCGCTTGGCATCTTTTTTTGGATTTTCATTAATTCCGTTTTAGAGGAATACGTCTTCCGATGGTTCATCACTTCAAAACTTGAACAATTGGTGGGAGGAAAATGGTGGCCGATACTTCTCTCAGCTTGCATCTTTACCGTCCATCACACCATTGCTTTGGCGTTTTTTATTGACCCACTTGGAAATGCACTCGCATCACTGGGGATTTTCATTGGCGGCGTTCTGTTTTCATGGATTTATGTCCAGTATCGCAGTGTCTGGGTTGCATGGGTTGCCCATGCGATCGCTGACGTTGCCATTTTCGTCATCGCCTGGCAACTGATTGTAGGATTTTAATCATCTGTGCTTCCAATGCGCTTTGTCCCGATTCAGAAATGCCTTGACACCGATTTCTTGGTCCTCAGTGCCAAACAATTCTGCGAAGAGCCTTGCCTCAGTTGCAACACCATCAGTCAATCCTTCGTCGAGTGCGGAGCGAAGCACCTTCTTTGCTACTCGGAGTGTATGACTGGATTTGCTGGCGATGAGACATGCCATTTCAAGTGTTCTTTGTTTAAGATCAGCGGCGTCGACGACGTGGTTCAAAAGGCCGATTCGATGTGCTTCAACAGCATCGATCATTTCACCGGTGTAGACCATTTCCATGGCTTTTCCATAACCGAGCAAGGCGACGAGGCGTTGTGTCCCCCCATATCCAGGAATGAGGCCAAGATTGATCTCAGGCGTACCAAATTTCGACCGCGTACTCGCAATCCGAATGTCGCATGAGCATGCAACCTCCAACCCGCCTCCGAGAGCGAAGCCATCGACCATGGCGATGGTTGGTTTGCTCAAATTCCAAAGCGTTTCAATCGCATTGTTGGTGAATTTTATTTTGATTTCTTCAACGCCTGCACCTTGAAACTCTGTGATGTCAGCACCTGCGACAAATGCATTTGGTTTTGCTCGTTTACCTTCTTCAGGTGCGAGTGGCTGCGCCCCGGTTATGATGATGCAACGAACGAAATCTTCTGATTCCGCCCAAGCAACCATTTCTTTCATCGCCGTGGTTACATCGACGTTGAGAGCATTCAATTTGTTTGGACGGTTGATGGTGACCAATGCAACAACTGTTCCATCATCGCAGGATTCAACGGGAATGGTTTCTATGGTGAGTACGTCGTGTTGAGGAGGCGTCATGATAACCGCAAACAACGGAAGTTCAAGAGTCCACCGATGCATCGCTTAGGTGGTTCAAGCAAGGAATGAAAACCTAAAGTTAGTTGGTGAGGCTATGGGCGAGGGAAGACAACCACTCGTACGTGCGGTCGATATGGGGAAGCGCTACGGAGAGTTCGTGGCACTCCATCCACTCAATGTCGAGGTGCATTCTGGCGAGTTTTTCGGTGTTTTTGGACCGAACGGTGCTGGTAAATCGACCTTCATCAAACTCCTCACCGGTCAGCTTCAACCGTCCATCGGTCAGATTGAAGTGTTGGGTGTTGATGCAAAGCAATCGCCTCAGAAGCTCAAAGCCAACATCGGTATCGTTCCAGAATCGGAGTCTCCACCCTCATTCTTGACACCGACCGAATTTCTCCAATTCGTTGCACGCCTGCGCGGACTCGAAAATCTGGATGAACAGGTTGAACACTGGCTGGATTGGTTTGGATTGCAAGAGAAACGGGATACAATGTGCAAAGACCTCTCCAAAGGACAACGACAGAAAGTCATGCTCGCATCGGCATTTATTCACAATCCCAAACTCTTGTTTTTGGACGAACCGTTTGCAAATTTGGATCCGATTTACCAGCGCAAGTGCAGAGAATGGTTGCTTGATCACGTTGCTAACGGGGGAACGATTTTCCTGTGCTCACACGTTTTGGAGATGGCGGAGCGGATGTGCAACCGCATGGCCATTATCAACCACGGTCGTGTGCTTGCATCAGGCACCGTTTCAGGACTCAAGGAGTCGCAAACCGAAACACTGGAAGACGTCTTTATTCGACTCGTTGGACATTCCATTGAACAAGTGGAACGTCATTCAGAGGAAGGAATCGATGCAGAGGAGGAGTGAAGATGTCCACTTCCACCATCACATCGCGTGAGTGGGACGATGTTGTTGGTTCGTACAACGATGGCGGAAACGTGTCGTTAGGCACATCCTCGGGGGGCATTCAACTGCTTGAGCCACAACGTGGTTTCGCAGCATTTTCGACAACGTTTCGCTACATGTTTCGCGAGGAATGGAGAGAAAACATCGATTTCGCAAAGAAACGTCAGGTCGTATTGTTCCCGTTGTTGCTCACGCTTGTAACGATGGTTACCACAATCGGTTTGCAGTTTCTTGTTGGCGATTCTGCTGCTCAATCCTCGGACATGGATCGAAAGTCGTTCACCTGGGACCAACTTCGATTTGGTTTGCATTTGCCTTTGCTGTTCTTCAGTCTCGGTATGGGGACCTTTGCATTCCGTGGACGTGAAGCGATTTCTCAACGCGATGGGAACAAAAACCATCTCATCGCAGCTCCTGCCATCCAGCCACTGCCAAACTCCATGGCACATTACGCATTTTTCGTTAAGGAATTGGTGTACTATGCGATGCTAATCCTCACGCCCATCGTCGTTGGGATGTCACTGGGTATTTTGCTTGGGGATGTTGGTGCTGTTACAACACCACTCGAGTGGTCCTCTCTCCCGTGGACATGGCTCGCCATGTTTACCACCATTGCGCAAGGACTTGCCATTTCCTTCCTTGCATCCTCATTGTGGATGCGAGGTCGGCCTTTCACAACGTTGGGTCCCGTTGTCCTTGTGTTTCTTGGGATTGCTGTAGGTATTGGGCTCATTGATATTGATTGGGGACTTTGGGGATTGGCAATTCAGCGTGAGCAAACCTTGTGGATTGTACTCGCCTCATTGTTAGGGTGTTCACTAATCGGCCTGGTTTCAGCAGTTTTGATTCTCGATGATTTTGAAGCAAACGTAATTGAGCATGCTGACTTGTTCGAGCCCTTCTACCGACGCTTGAACTTCCTCGGCCGTGGTGAAGTTCGCCTTTTGGTTGCAAAAGAATTCGTTGACTTACGGCGCTCTGGAGCGTTGAAAAAGATGACCGTTTCGTACTCGATCCCTCTGCTTGTTCTTCTCGGTATGGCCTGGTTGGTCGACTTTGCTGAAGCGCCGATTCCAATCAACCTCCTTTCCTACGCACCGTTTCTTGGCTTCTTTGGATTCAATTTCTATTCGTGGCTCACGGCATTGGATTCTCCAGATTTCATGAACGGTCTTCCGATGAGCGTCCCCCAGTTGATTCGAGCCAAAGTCGTGGTTTACTTCCTCGCAACCTCTTGGATTTCCCTTATTTTCCTCGTTGTAATGGCGTGGCGTCTCAATGAATGGGGTGCGCTCCCGATTGGAATCATCATTATGTTTGCAAATTCCATCTACATCGTCGCATTGACTGCCTTTTTGATGGGATTGAGGCCCAACAAAGCCATTTTTGATGGCAAAATTATGACGTATTTTTGGATTGGAACTGTCTTACCGCTCTTGATGCTCTTCCTTCTTTCATTCACACAAGGCGACACCGAATTCTATCAAAACTGGTTCTCTCAAGTCCGTGAAAGCGGTCTTGATGCTGAGTCGGTTCAATTCGATAGTCAACAAATGGAGCAAGGTTTCTGGGGCATGCTTGGTGTTTCATTGGTGCTCATCGGTGCGAGCGGTTTGTTGTGGAAGTTGATGGATCGCCGATGGGGCAAATCCCCCTTCGATAACTAACAACATTGATGTGTCCCCGTCTCAGCGTTTCCAGCATGAGTCGGGTTTTCGCTGTTTGTGGGATGCCTGGGTCAGGCAAAGGGGAATTCGCTGAAATCTTCATCGAGGCGGACATTCCAGTTCGTTCGATGGGCGACATGGTCCGAGAAGAAGTCAACAAACGAGGCCTTGAAATTACTCCAGAAGTGTTTGGCGTGGTGGCGGCCGATCTTCGACGGGAGTTTGGAGAAGACGTTCTCGCAGTTCGATTAACAGCAGCAGTTGACGCGTTGCTGGAAACGCATCCGCTTGTGTTGATCGATGGACTGCGAGGGACTGCAGAATACGATGTGTTCAATTCAACATGGGGTGAACGTTTTCAATCGGTTGCGATTCTTGCTGACAAGCAAATGCGATTTGCCAGAATGTCGGCACGAGGTCGTAGTGAGGACGGTGGAACTGCGACTTTTGAAGCACGGGATGAACGCGAGAAGGGATGGGGCCTTGAGGATCTCATTGATTCTGCGGATATCAAAATCGAGAACAACGGCGATTTGGTTCAATTTCAAAATCAAATTCGAACATGGTTGGCCAACCTTATCCAAGCCTCTTGACCTCGTTTTCCAACCAAAGGTTATAGTCGAGCGCGGCCTGTCATGGAACGTCTCGGCGGTGATTTGTTATGGCTAGGAAAAAAGGTGGGGGCGGACGAGGTCGACAAAGAGCACAACAACGCGCCCAGTATGATGAGCTTGACAAGTACCCCGTCATGCCACCGCATGCCTTTGCTCGCATTGTACGCGACAAGCGAACCCTGAACATTATTTACCAGATTATTGAACCTCCAATGACCAAAAAAGAACAAGAGCAACGTGAGGAAATCATGGACATTTTCATTCGCTCGCTCACCGCCAACATCGAAGAAATCGACGGAAACCCTGAGGCTTACCTTCGCACGGCTATGGATAAAGTCATCAAATCGTACGGAATGAAAATCACCAAGAAATCCAAGTCGAAGTTGTTTTACTACATTCGACGCGACCTTATCGGCTACGGTCAAATGGACGTGCTCATGAACGATGCGAACGTCGAGGATATTTCTCTTGACGGAACTGGGGTGCCGATTTTTGCGTATCACAGAAAGTTCGAATCGGTAGAAACCACCTGCGTTTGGAACACAGATGAAGACTTGGAATCGTACGTTATCAAACTCGCACAGCGTTGTGGAAAGCACATATCCGTTGCCGATCCTCTGCTCGATGCAACACTCATGGACGGTTCTCGAATTGTCATGAAATTGGGTCGAGAAGTCTCCACAAGAGGTTCTGCGTTTTGTATCCGAAGATTCAGAGACGATCCGTTCTCACCTGCAGACATTGTTGCCTTCCGTACCATGTCCTCCTTGATGGTGGCCTATCTTTGGATTGCATTCCAGAACGAAGTTCCAATGTTGTTTGTCGGTGGTACTGCTTCAGGCAAGACAACCACGCTCAACGCAATGTGCATCTTTATTCCATGGCAGATGAAGATTGTATCCATCGAGTCCACGCGTGAAGTTAACATTCCACAACCAAACTGGGTTCCGGGTCTTACAAGGCAGGGATTCGGAGGTGAATCAAGCGAAGGTGAGATCGGTGAATTCGAGTTGCTGAAGGCTGCGTTACGTGAACGGCCAGAATACATCATTGTGGGTGAGATTCGTGGTGCTGAAGCCTACGTTCTGTTCCAAGCGATGGCGACGGGCCACTGCGCCTATTCAACGGTTCACGCAGACTCTGTACCGTCTCTTGTTCACCGATTGGAGAACAAACCAATCGACATTCCAAGAGTGCTGCTTCCGGCACTTGAGGCCTGTGCGATTCAGATTCAAACACGTATCAATGGACGTCGTGTCCGACGAACGAAACAAATTGTCGAAATTGTCGGTATCGACCCAAACTCAATGGAAGTCATCACCAATGAAGTGTTTCGCTGGGACGTTTCCTCAGATGATTTCTTCTTCAGCGGAAAGTCGTACGTTCTCGAGAAAATCATGGTCAAAATCAACTTCTCTCAAGACGAAATGCGTCGAGAGTTGAGAACCCGAAAACGAATTCTTGAGTGGCTTGTCCTCAACGATATTCGAAAAGCGGATCAGGTTTCGCAAATCGTCACCGAATACTACGTCCGACCGAATGAAGTTCTCGCTCGTGTTGATGGTCTACGTTGAGGTGAACCCATGGATCTAACCGCTTGGCAACGCATCTGTCACCGCCTCTTAGGCGGTGTGTTCAAGAAGCGTGCCCGGGCTGACAAGGAACTCTCTGACAGTCTTGTCAAAGCCTCAATGCCGATGATGCCGGAAGTGTATCTTGCCACAGTTTTGGTAACCACTGTGGTCATCAGTGCCATTGGTGCTGGCTTTGTTGCGTTGTTCTTTGTTCCTGAAATCGGTGTTATCGATTTGTGGGAAAGCCAACAAGACCCTACCACAGAGGCTCCGTGTTTTGAATGGGAATACTGGTTCCCCGACCAAATCGATGAAACAAAACCAGGAAACGGTTGTCCCGAGTACAAGACGCGTGTGTTCTCACCAATTCTGAAAGTTCTTCTCGTCGCCATAGGTGCTGCTGTCATTCCGATTGTTGCATGGAGATACAACAAGAGCGGAGCTAAACGGGAAGCCAAGCGTCGCGGTGACATGATTGAGAAGTATCTTCCGTACGCTTCCTCGTACACGGCTGCGATGTCCGCCGCAAACGCCACTCCTGCCAAAATTTTCCGTTCCCTAGCCATGAACAAAGACATCTACGGTGACGTTGCTGACGATGCAGCGATGGTTTATCGTGACGTTACGTTGTTGGGATACGACTTGATTACGGCCATGAAACTCAGTGTTGACCGAGCCGCATCGGTATGGCTAACGGAATTTTTCCAGGGTATGATCGGTACGTTAACGGCTGGTGGACAGTTGAAACTCTACTTCCTCAACCGTGCTGAACATTACATGCGTGAAAACCGAACCCGTCTCGGTCAATTCCTCGAATCCATTGCTCTACTTGCCGAGTCGTACATTGTTGTCGCAGTTGCAATGCCTCTTTTCCTCATCGTCATGCTGGTCATTATGTTCTGGGTATCCGGTTCAGGTGCTCAGATGTCAGAAGGAATGCTCTATGGAATTGTCCTTGGATTTGTGCCAATGATTCACGTAGCGTATGCCGTGCTTGTATACACCTCAAGCAAGGAGCAAGAAATGTAGGAGGTGACGGAACTTGGCTCGGAAAAAGAAGAACAAGATCGTCGTCAACCTCGATTTGCCAAAAGACGATACTACGATGACCAAGTTGTACGGTATCTTGTTCGTTTCCATTCTTCTG
The DNA here is from genome assembly GCA_937894115.1 of uncultured euryarchaeote. Classification (GTDB taxonomy): domain Archaea; phylum Thermoplasmatota; class Poseidoniia; order Poseidoniales; family Poseidoniaceae; genus MGIIa-L2. The sequence continues at coordinate 2,544 of CALBFP010000001.1, read as the reverse complement.
GGTATGACAACGGCTGTCGTTTGGGCGACAAATTCAGGTTTCATTCCTACGAGCAATGGAGAGCCCATGTTTACCAACGTCGCTTGCGGCATCATCACGGGCGACAGTGAGGCTTTCAACGGAAACACCAAGCCAACCTACGCCCAAAACCAATCCTGTTCACTGTTGGAGGACAGCCCCGACATTGTTACTTGGAGCGATGCACCGTGGGACGATATCGAATTCAGAGGCAAAAATTTTGACGTTCCGGGTGTGGATCCTCAGGCAACCGGTGGCGAAGTGGTCCTTCAGCCGATGACGCTGACTTGCAATGCTGAAGCAAGTGAACCTGTAGAATACACCGTTGCAATCCGCAATCGATACGGGGATGTTCTCGACTACTACATCGGAAACACCGCAGTGTCGTCGGACAACTGCATCATTGAGCTCAATTCCATCGATGCTGGAAACCGATACGAACTCATCGTTCAATCCAACACAGAAAACGCTCTGTTGGATGAATTTACGTTCAACATGGAAATTCAGTACTTCGATGGCGTTCCAGCCAACATGAACAACAAATCTCTTTGGATCGGTCCAGAGGTAAGCGTCGGGCCTCTGAGTTTGCACCCAACCATTTTCCTCAACTTCTTCGGATTGATGTTCTTCTTCTTTTTGTGGCCTGCATCGTTCTACTGGGAGAGTGTTGAGAACAGAAAGAACGAGATTGAAGAGAAGTTCCCTGATTTTCTACGTGACCTAGCAGAATACTGGAAAGGTGGTCTTTCCATGACGGTCGCGGTTCAAACATTGGCAACGTCAGAATACGGAGCGTTGAACGATGAAGTCAAGAAAATGAGCGATCAGTTGTCGTGGGGTATCAAATTCAGTGACGTTATTCTGCAGTTTGCAGAACGGGTCGGGACACCTCTGGTTAAGCGTGCCATTTCGTTGATTTCTGAGGCCGATCGTGCAGGAGGAAAAATTTCGGATATTCTTGTTACTGCAGCAAACGACTCAAGAGAAATCAAGTTCCTCGAAGGAGAACGGAAACGGGCAATTGGTTCCTACATTGCTGTTATTTGGACCTCCTATTTCGTTTTCCTTGGTGTTATTGTCGTTCTGTCCACGGTCTTTATCCCTGCAATTGCCAACTCAAATTCGTCCGATGACGGCGGTGGCGGACAAAACATTGGAAACATGAAGATTCGCAACGTCGATCCTCTGTTCTTCCTGACCATTTTCTATTATGGCGTTACCATGCAAGCCATTGGAAACGGCTGCATGGCCGGTTTGATGGCAACAGGACGGTTCTCAGCCGGGTTCAAACATTCAGGAATGATGATTCTTGTCGCGCTTGTTGTGTTCAACGTCATCGCGTTCTCACCGAGTCTGATCGGCATAACTGCCACGCCCGGGTTGAATCCATCGGTAGGAACCTTCGTGCCCGCTCCTCTGAATCTTGGAGGATGATGCTGTGCGCAACGATGACAACGCGCAAGTCCACATTCTTGAGATGTTGACGTTGTTTTGGTTGTTCTTCATGTCGGCAACGTTCCTGATTCGCGTCAACGTTCCTGATGCTCGTTCGGTTGCTATTGACGCATCCTTGGAATCAGCCGGAGAAGATGCAATTACCGCTTCGATGGCACTTCCTCCAGAACTCACAGGCGAGAGCAGATTGCACGAACTCTTTTCTGAGGATTCATTCGATCAAGCTTGTACACTTTTGCAAGAGATGCTACCGGTTGGAAAAGAGGCCAATTGCTGGCTTGCCCAAAACGCCATGCCTGCAACACCCTATGGTGAAGTTGGAACCCCAAAGGGAGCTACTGTAACCGTTCATCAACTGCTTGTCGTTGATGGTGATGTTTGGACCATCAGTCTTGATGTTTGGTCGCGAGGAGGTGCGTAGTAATGCGAACGCTTCGGGACGATGACAGAGCACAGATGCTCCTTGCAACCGGTGTCGTTCTCATGATGTCGCTTCTCTCCATGGCCGTTTTCTCGATCAAACTCGCTGGAATGTCGGTTCCCCACGATGTGGCAAGTGATGCGGTAATACAAACCACACAAGATGTTGAAGATGTGCTACCAGGACTTGTCGAAACACGGGCTGAGGTTTGGTATACGAACGGTGTTTCTGCCCTTGAATCGGTTACTCAAGCGATGGATTCCTCACATGAAGACCTTCTCCATCATGGTGAAATCAGCGGCATTGAAGTCAAACTCATCAACATTACAATCACCGACCTTGGTTCAAATCAAATCCAAGTCGATGCTGAACTTGGTGTAAGCGACAGCGATGCAATGCTGATGAAGCCGCTCCAATTCGTTGTAGAATTTTAATCAAGCCTTGTGTTCGTTCCAAGCAAGATTGAGGAAGTGCTTGATTCGGTCCGTATCGCTTCCCCACGAAGGGTCAACAACAGGCCATGAGGCAATCTTTGCTCGTTCTTGAAGACCTTCTTGAATTCGACGAATGCGGTCAAATCCTGCGAGATATCTATCAGCTCTGCGGTAGGAGTGGGCGTCTCTTGATTTGAGCATCTGTCGATGCTTCTC